>JAEEKM010000217.1 GCA_016282455.1 Treponema sp.
ACAGCACCTAATAAACATTGATACAAAGCAATTTTTCCCGTTGCTTGATTAGCCGATGCCATAGGTAAAGATACTGATTCTATAAGCATTTCAATAAACAATAACCTTACAAACATTACAGTATAATCAGGAACTTGCTTTAACCACAATGATAAAATATATTCTATATTCACTATTAGACAACTAACAATAAATAAACTTAAAAAAAAAGTAATTTTACAACTAAAACAAACAAACTTATGCATTTCATCATACTGATTATTTGCATAATCTTTTATTATTTGTGGACGCACTGCCAGACTAAAATTATTTGCGAACGTATTTAAAACAGAACGAACCTGAACAGCAATAGCATTTGCGGCATTTACAATCGGCCCATAAAAAATATTTATAACCCAACTAATACCCTGAAGTTTTACAACAGATGCAAAACTCCCAAACAAATTCCATCCACTATAACTAACAATTTCCTTAAACAGCTTACCGTCTTTTACAAATCTAAACTTACATTCTTCATAATGCTTATGACAATACAAACGGTAAATAGAAGTATTAATCATTGCAACTGTCGCAAGAAGCAAGCCATATACAATCAATTTGTCATAAGGCAAAATCTTTAATAAGAAAACAATTCCCAATTTTAAGCCTGCTTCTATGATACTTACATAGGCATACACATTCATGTTTTCGTGTGCAATTATACTTGCCATATAAGGAGTTGTAATTAAAGTAAGTAAAAAAGAAACAATCGCCGCCTGAAAAATCCAGTTGGCAGCCACAATTCGTTCTGCGGGAATTACAAGTTTATGATTTACAAACCAAAGCCCAACAGTTTCTGCAAGAAAAATAACAACAGCAGCAAGCAATACATAAATCTGAAATGTAACAGAAAACGTTGTTTTTAGATGTTCGATATCACCTTTGCCCAGATCAAAAGAAAAATATCGCTGACTAGCAGTTGCCATTGCACCACTTAAAAAACTGAACATTGTAACAACCCCAGCCACAACATTATAAATCCCATAATCCTCCGCACCCAGCATATTCAGAACAACACGTACTGTGTACAAAGACACAAGCATTATTAAAATCTGGCGAAAGTAGAGCATTAATGTATTTTTTGCGATTCGTTTTGTATTTGACTGTTCTGCCACTTTTATAATCCCAACCCATTAAATTCTGTTAAGAGAAATTTCAAAATTGTATTGTTTTTAATTTCGTTTTTTTTTCATAAAGCGGACTTTAAAGCCTTTATATAGCAATTCCTGGGCATAGACATTTTCAAGTATGCTTCCCATGTGTTTGGACTGCCGCTGGTACAGCATAATAACTTCTTATCCAGCACACTCTTTCTGCGACATTTTTCTTGATTTTTAAAGCAATTTTGCGACTTTTTTCGATCATTCTGAAAGCCGATGCCTATACCTTCCCCCTTTCTGGTAAGACGGGCGTCTTCCATAGCAGTGCAGTTTGGTCCTTGCACGGGGAGAAATAGACATCGCACTTGTTTATGGGCCAACATCGCCCCTCGTAAATAGTTACGACTGATTTCCGATTATTTTACACCAGTGACCGAATTGGGTCAACCTTAGGGGCATGGCATGAAAACTGCGCTGACTATTGTCCGAGAAATCTAAAGTCTAACTTTATTTTACTCGCAAAAAAACTCAAGCCTTAAATAACGTCCTGCTGTCAATTTTACACCAGCTCCACTTCATCATAGAGCAGGTCAAACTTTTTTCCGTCTGGACTTATATGAGTATGTTCCAAGCATTTTAATAAAAATTTGATTACAGTTCTTTTTTTGTAAGAAAATCTTTTATATGAACTATTTTAATTCCTTCTTCATTACCGCAAACTGCAGAATCCATGGTAACCACATATTTCGGATAGTTATCTTTTATAGCTTTTAAGTTTCCTAATTCACGGTCGGAATCTTCTGGCAAAGTACGGCATGCCTGTACATAGATTTTTTCATTGTGTCTTACTGCAACAAAATCTATTTCTTTATCGCCGAATTTTCCAAGATAAACCGTAAACCCTCGACGCCTCAACTCCAGATAGACAAGATTTTCAAGTACGGAAGCGATTGCTTTTGGAGAAAAGCCCAGCTGACTGTATTTAAAACTGACATCAGAAAGATAATACTTTTCCTGAGTCTTTAACACTTCTTTTCCCTGGATATCATAACGAGAACAGCGGTAAATTATAAAAGCTTCTTCCAGCCATGTTATGTAATTATATATAGTCTCAATAGCAATTGAACGTTGCTGACTTTTAAAAAAATCAAAGATTGTTTTTGCACTAAAATTTTTTCCGAGGTTTTCCAAAATAAAGCGAACCACCCTGTTAAACATTTCCAGGTTCGAAATGTTATGCCTTCTGGAAATGTCACGTGTAACTACAGTTGAATATATGCCGTCAACTACCTGATAATTTTCTTCCTGTGTATGATTTGTTTTTGCAACAAAAGGAAAGCCGCCTGACCGCAAATACAATTCAAAAAGTTCATCCATTGAAGCATTTGCAAGAGAAGGAACATACGTCTTCTTAAAGTCTATAAATTCCTCGAGAGATAATGTGTAAATTGGAATCAACACAAAACGGCCGGTAAGATAAGTAGAAATCTCACTTGAAAGAAGTTTAGAGTTAGAACCAGTAACATATATATCAACATTAAAATTTTCAAAAATAGAATTTAGGCACTTTTCCCAGCCTTCAATTTCCTGAACTTCGTCTAAAAGAAGATATACTTTCTGGTTTTTATCTGCACTCTTGATTGCGGAAAGCAAATCACCATACATGGACTTGTTATCAAACTCATCCTGATACTTCATGTCTGAATACTTTCGGACGACAATATTTTTGTCCGCTATACCCATAGAAAGAAGTTCAAGCCTATATGTTTTTAGGATTGTAGATTTTCCGCATCGCCGAACGCCACAAAGAATTTTGATGATATTTTCATCCTTGAAGCGTTTGAGATTTTCAATAAACTGAAGTCTGAATAATTCCTTTTCTTCTTCCATATTTTAGATTTTAACTTAACAACTTGAAAATTTCAATAAGTTTTTCGGTTTGAAACTAAAAAACTTACTAACTGTACGAATTCTTCAAATCAGTTTCAATTTTCGAATATTTATGCTTAATAATATTTTATAGTTTTCGTAAATACTACACCAGTTCCACTTCATCATAGAGTAAATCAAACTTTTTCCCATCCGGGCTTAGTGAGGAGATGATGGTTATGTGCTTTTTCTTTTTGTTTACTTTGTAAATCTGGCCTTCGAGGCCTACCATAGGACCGGAGACGGCACGGACTCTTTTTCCGGGCAGGAACTGTACTTTTGAAATGCCCCAGTTTTCTCCGTGGCTTATGAACAACTTTAGTTCCTCCAAAACCTTGCCCTGAATTTCTGTAGGAGAGGTGTTGCTGTAAAGGATGCGGCAAAAATCGTTTATGTGGCGGAGTTTTTGATAAAATTCTGCAGTAAAGGCATTTACCCCCAGAAAAAGATAACTGGGGAAAAGGGGTGCGTCAAAACACTTTCCCTGATTTGTTCTGAGGGTGCGCCTGAAAAAATATAACTCAAGTTCCGGCCAGAGAGGCTTTAATTCCTCAAGGGCAGTTTTTTTAAATGACTCTTCCTGCCCTGTTCTGACCATCACACAGTAATATTCCATAATCCCTAGTTTTTGATTGTGGTTCCGATGTAGCTTGAGTTGTCAAGGATTGCCCTGATGTTGGGAATGTTTTTTCCTCCGGCACAAATTACCGTAAGTGAAAGTTCACTGGCTTTGCGGCTTGCAATGGGGTCAAAGGGACAGTTCTTTCCGGGAACCCATTCGTCTCCGACCATTTTGCGGAAGTCGGCCCATGAAATTGTGTCCAGAGGTTTTGCGTCAGGATTTTTACGGGGGTCATCAGTGTAGACTTTTTCGATGTTTGAAAGGTTTACAACTGTGTCTGCCTGAAATTTTTCTGCAAGGAGGACGGCATCGTTGTCTGTAGAAAAGCCGGGTTTCCATCCTGCGGCAACAAGAATGCGGCCTGTAAAATCATTTACTTTTGTGGGGTCGGTAACAACTTCCTGCTGGCAGAGGGGACCAAAACAGGTTTTTAAAAGCTGTGCGTTAAGGCGGGTTGCCATAATTCCAAGCCAGTCGCAGGCATAATCTGTTTCGGCATTGTCTTTAAAAGAACAGTTCTTTTTCTGTTCGTCGCTGAACTCGGATGCTACTTCGCGGTAGGCATTCTGATAGTTTCTTGCAGGACCACCGCCGCCTGCAACAAGAATAAGACGTGAGTCAGGATTTTCTGAAAGCCACTCTGTTACCATCTGGCTGAATTTTCCAAGAAATTCTGTGTCTGGTTTGTCGGGGGCAATGATTGAGCCGCCTACGCTAAGAACTTTAGTCTGCATAAAAATCTCTCCTGTGTTTTTCTTTTCTATAATACTTTATATTCTCTTTAGTTGACAAGTGTCTGTTTTGAGATTCCGAGTCAAGCTCGGAATGACAGAACAGCCTGGAATGACAGTTCCTGTGCTAGTAGATGCCCTGGATTGCGGGAGTATTCCACAAAGAACTGTAGCTTGAGGCAGAGTCACTTGCTTCTTCCCAGATGGACTGAAGGGCATAGCTTCTTGGCCGCTGAACAATTTTTGAGTTGCTGAGCGAAGGCCGTATTTCTTTCCAGCCACGGCTAAAGGCAATGTGCTGATTGTCCATGTTTCCAAAGTAAAAACTTGCCCTGTCTTCTACATGAATAAATGGCGTATACTTGAGCCCCGCACCAAGGGCTGTATCCACCGGGAACCAGCCGAAGTTTTCAAAATAAATTTCTGTCCACCAGTGGGGCTTGGAAGAATCATTTTCCACAAGAATGCCGCTGACAGGAAGGGCCGGAATACCAAGGCTTCTGCAAAGGGCAGTAAAAATCACTGCAAAGTCATAGGCGTCACCCCGGTCTTTTTTTATCATGTCCAGAACGCTTACGTTTCCGGTACGGGGTGTTTCCAGAAGTTTGTATTTTGAAATTACGTGATTGTAAAGAAGTCTTGCCTGCTCGTAGGGATTTTTTTCCCTGCCAACAATTTTTGCCGCAAGTGTGCGAACTTCTTCGCTGTTGGAAGGCACACAGTTATCCGGCGAAGTAAAGGCAGTGTAGAGAACATTTTTTGTCTCCGAGTAAGGCTTTATCTGAGAGGGACGGATCTGAGTGTTCTCTCCGTAAACTGAAACCACAAAACTCTGGCTGAAGCGCTGCTTGTTATTTATGATTCTGTTAAGTGAACGCTGGTGAATAACCACATGGGGGTCATCCTTAATCATGGGTTCTGGGAAACAGTCATTCAAATCTGCATTAGGCTGAGAAGCACTTGTTACAGGGCGGGGAACAAAAAGTGTAACTGACGCTTCCTGGTTTGGAACCGTAGTAGAAATATCTGAAGTAACCTGCACGACATAAGTTCTGTGGTTTACGTATTCTTTTTTTCCGGTAGAAGTAAGAAGATTAAAAGTCTGAGTGCCGCTGTTTCCGTGAGAAGTTTCTACAAACACAGGTCCGCTTGCCGCTCCGTCTGGAACACGAACATGAATTTCCGTGTCACTCCAGTATTCGTAGTCGTAGTCAAGTTCATTTGCACTTATGAAAGTTGAATCATCCTGGTCATCTCTGTTTGCAAAAAAGAGCACCTGGGAGTTACCGCGGGAAGTACCAAAGTTCGTTCCGCTGATATTTACTAACTGACCGACAGAAGCTGAGGCTGGTGAAATGGAAGCAATGGTCGGCATGGTGGTTTTGGGGTCAGGGCGCACTGCCTGAGGAATTCCCACTTCGTTTGCAAAAAACCCCGGTTCAGATTTTCCTGCGGAAGTTCCCACTATTACAAGACCGTCCTGCACGTTTGAAGGGAGTATAATCCTTATCTGACTGTCCTGCCAGGAAAGATATCCTGTTCCGGTTACTTTGGAACCTGCAATTTCCACATAGGAAGTGCCGCGTGAAGTACCGAAGTTTTCTCCGTCAATC
>JAEEKM010000218.1 GCA_016282455.1 Treponema sp.
CACTACAAAACATGAAAGCGATTATTACAGTAGTTGGCGGAGATAAAGTTGGTATTATTGCAAAAGTTTCTGCCTATCTTGCAAAACATTCAATCAATATTGCAGACATTACACAGACAGTTCTCAGCGGAAACTTTGTGATGATGATGATGGTAGATTTTGACAGTGCCGACATTGACATTGACACTGCCAGAAAGGAACTTGTGGAAGAAATGACTGCCCTTGGCGTAGAAGTGAATGTCATGGCAGAAAAAGTATTCTCCGCCATGCACCGCATCTAGCCAAAAAGCCGCCGGCATTTAACTAAAAAGCCGCCTGCATTCCAGATAGAATCTTTTTTCGCTGGCTTCTCCCATACTGAAACTTTTTCGTGGAAGGGGTCCGCGGGAACTGATTGTTGCAAAGAATGAATCTTTTGCAATGGGTGGAAGCAGCATGGAAATACAGGCTTCTTTTTCACCCAGTCGTTTAACTTCATCACTTCCGTGAATGTAATCCATTTCTGCATTTTCTTTTTTTGCAAACTCATCCAGAAGGGGCTGTATTCTGCTTACTGCAAGTTCTGTAATAGAAGTTCTTAAGAGCAGGTACTTTGTACTTCCGTCTTTTGTAAATACAAAACCAAAGTCAGCCTTACTTTTTGCCACTTCCTTTTCAAGACTTTCAAAATCTTTGCAGGCTTCAGTTTTTCCTTCAAGACCAGCAGCAGTAAATTCAACCAGTTCATCAGCCTTAGAAGAAAAGAGTACTCTGTGAATGGGTTCAAAGGTAAGTCCTTCGTCAAAAATATTTACGATTTCAACAAGGGCATAGCGAACGGGACTGTCTGTAAGACCTGTTTTTTCCTTGTATTCATCCCAGACAGCTTTTGCAGTTGCAAGAGAATGATTTCCGTCACCCACAGCAAACATAAACTCAGAGCCGTCTCTCTGAATGTTTTTCTGTCTGATACTTTCCAGTGCATTAAGAACAGACTCAAGATTTTTTCCATTCACTGCCCAGCCTGTAATGTGTCCGGACTTCTGCATCAGGTCTCCTTCGTAAAGGGGAGCATTGTTTTTTACAAGACTTCCGGTTTTTTCAACAAGTGCTTTTTCTGCATCATTTACTAAAAGCATAATGTGGGGGCTTTCAATCGGGGCACCCATGCGGATTTCTTTTCTAGGCGGAATGCGGTCAACAATAGTGGCTTCTGTTGCACGAATGAGGGCCTTGCTGAAAGGTTTCCATTCGTAGTCTTCAAGATCTATTGCACAGACAAGTCCTTTTCTTGTTCGGCCGTAAGCGGTTTTTCTTTCTACATAAACAAAACCTTCCATGGGGTCAGCAAAAACATCAGAGTTAAGATAGTCCTGCATTTTTTCTTTAATGCATTTAATTCTGTCTGCCTTGTCGGGTGAAGAAAGATATACTTCCGGAAGAATAAGGTTAAGTGTTGAAGGGGAAGTACCCGCTTCTTTTTCTACATTTTTCCAGTAGTCTGCATCCTGAGTGTACTGGTCGCAGGCTATTACAGACCATTTTGAAATCTCCGTATTTTTTGGGAGAAGAATCTTTGGAACCTCAATTCCATAATCAGCAAAGTTTTTCATGAAAAAAAGTATACCGTTAAGTGATTTTTTATGCTATAGTGTCTGTATGGCAGCAATGGATTTTTCACAAAGTCAGATTCAGTCTCAGGTACAGGTTTTAAGCCAGAAGCAGATTCAGTCTCTGGAACTGCTGTCCCTTGCTTCCGCAGACTTACGTGAATCAGTCTTTCGTGCTGTAGAAGAAAATCCGGCCCTTGTCATTACAGGCGATTCTTTTGCCCGTGGAGTTGACCTTAAGCAGGGGGGCGCTTTTAGGGATGGAACAAGAACATCTTCACGCGTGAGCTCTGCCGCCTCTCTTGCAAGTGATAATTTTACTGCAGCCCTTGAAGCACATGCAGATAAAAGACAGTCTTTACAGGAACACCTGCTTTCCCAGTTCCGTGTTCTTCCCTTAAGTGCGCTTGAACTTGCCCTTGGTGAAAATCTTATCAGAAATCTTGACAGCAGGGGTTTTCATGTTCTCTCTCCGGTAACCTTTCTTACTAACGGAAGAAAGAATTATGAAAAAAATCAGGTCCTATTAAAAAAAGTAATGGAGATTATTCAGTCCCTTGATCCTGTCGGAACATGCACGTCTTCTACAGAAGAAAGTCTGCTTGTTCAGGCAAGGCTTCGTGGTAATGCAAGTGACTTTACGCTTTTTATTCTTGACGGACACCTTGATTTTCTTGATCCTCCAAAAGCTGACAGGGTTCTTTTAAAATTTAAAATGTTCAAAAAAGAAAAGGAAAAACTTTTTGGTTTAAGCGAAAAAGACCAGCACTATCTTTCCCTTACGCCGGATGAAGAAGAAGTTGAAAAAACACTTTCCTTTATCAGAACTTTAGATCCCTATCCTGCCCGAGATTACAGTACTCTTGAAACCCATTATATTTCTGCAGATATCAGTGTTGAAAAAATAGAAGACCTTCCTGATTCAGCAGATGAAAAAGACGGAATAATTCTTACCCCAAACGGAGCCTGGCTTGTAAAAAATGAAAGGGGAGTTCTGCCGGGTATTGCCCTAAATCCTGAGTTTCTTTCGCTTGAGTCAAATGAAGATAAAAAAACTCTTGCTTCAAAGGATGAACTAAAAGTTGTTTCCCAGTCTCTAAGTAAAGCCCGTGATTTTATTGAAGCCTTAAACTTCAGGGAGAATACGGTTTTTCGTGCGGTGTGCAGGATTGTAAGTCATCAGAGTGAGTTCTTTAAAAAAGGTCCTGGTTATCTTTCTGTCTTAAAGCAGCAGGATATTGCAGAAGAACTTGGCGTGCATGAATCTACAATCAGCAGAATGGCAAACGGAAAATACCTGCAGTGCGAGTGGGGACTTTTTGAACTCAAGTACTTTTTTACTGCCGCAAGTCTTGGTGACCAGAGCCGTGACAGGGTTATGCGCATGATTGGAGAAATTCTTCTTGAACACAAGGATGACAGTAAAAAACTTTCCGACCAGAAAATTACTGACCTTCTGAATGAGCGTGGAGTTCAGGTTGCCCGTCGTACTGTGGCAAAATACCGTTCTCTCCTTAACATTGATTCTTCTTTTACCCGCTGATTTTTAAACTGCCCGCTGATTTTTATTTTTTTCAAAAATTTTTAATTTTTTTTTCAAATAAGTTGTCCAAATGCTATCTCCCGACATTATATATAAGTGTAGACCAAAAATTTTCTGGAGAATAAAAATGTTTGACTCAAATGCTCTTTTGTTAAGGCGGCGTCCTGCCTGGCCAATGGGATTTTCCCTTTGCAGACCGCAGATTGTTCTTGTGCTGGATGTGGCAAGCCGCCAAAACTCCTGCCTTACTCCCGGGGGAACCCTTCGCCTTATTGGACGAAACCTTACTGTTTCAGGTCCTGACCCCGACACAGGCATTTTCTTTGTAAATGAGAACGACCCCAAAGATTTTGTCCGCATCCCTTTTGAAAAAATTACCGTAAATCTCCCCGGTTACCTTTCCATGACTCTTCCTCACTGCCTTAAGAAAAATGCCCTGTATAGAATAAAACTCTGCAGCAGGGCTTCTGCAAACAGTGCATATCTCAGACGGCAGGTACAGGTGGCATGGTTTCCCAGACCCTTCAGCGTGCGGTAAAAATTTCTTGAAGTAATGCCATTTTTGTGGTAAGATTTTTTCAGGTTAGGGTAGCTTGTGAATCTTAAAACAAAAATTATTCTTGATGAGTACCGTCAGAAAAAGCCTGATTTTCAGTTGCTGCAGACTACGGTTAAAAATGTCATGGGAGAACTTGTTGCTGCTTCCGGAGTGGATATTTTTTCTCTCGGTTCCCGCATCAAAGCAGAAGACAGCCTCAGGGGAAAGCTTGAACGTAAGGGAGACAAATATTCCTCCCTTGCAGACATTACAGATATTCTTGGAACGAGAATAGTTACCACTTACTCAGACGGAGTGGATGCAATTGCAAAACTCATTCCAGAGTATTTTATTGTGGATGTTGAAAACTCTGTAGACAAGCGCACCTTGCTCAAAGATGATGTTTTTGGCTACATGTCCGTTCATTTTATCTGCTCTCTCCGCGCAAGCGACAAATACCCCGAAGAAATCTGCGCATACAGGTTTGAGATTCAGATCTGTTCTGTTCTCCAGCACGTGTGGTCCCTCATCAATCACGACCTGGGTTACAAAACTGAGTTTGGTGTTCCTCATTCAGTCAGACGTGAGTTTGCCCGCCTTGCAAGCCTTGTGGAAATTGCAGACGAACACTTTATAAAAGTGCGTGACACAGCCAACGAATACACCTCTTCGGTTCATGAAAAAATCATCTCCGGCAATGTAGACGGAGTTTCCCTTGATTACACAACCCTCAAGGAATACATGCAGCACAGTGCTCCAATGACCGCTTACCAGAAAAAACTTTCAGAAAGTCTCGGGGTGGAAATTGAGTACGTGGCTCCGGACTCCTACATGATCCCTCTTTTGTGGCTTGGAAAAAACACCATTGGCGATGTTCAGAAAATGCTTGAAGAAAATGGTGACAGGGCAATTGACCTTGCCAGAACTTTTCTTGAAAACACAGACCTGGATATTATTTCTTCTACCGTTGCCCTCCGCTTTTTGTGCCAGACAGAACTTCTTGTTCAGAAAAAAAGCCGGGAGGAAATGGTTGAGTTCTTTACGCTTTTAACAGAAAATAACACTCGTGCCCAGAGAATGGCAGATTCACTTTTGAAAAAAGCAGATTGTATTTTGAGGTAACAGAAATGATTATTGAAAAAAAAACTGAGGGTTCAGTCATTATCCTTCACCTGAGCGGACGTCTTGATACCAACACTGCTCCTGAATTTGAAGCAGCCGTAGACCAGGTGCTTTCTGAAACGACAGAACTTATTTTTGACTTTGCTGACCTTGCATATATTTCTTCTGCCGGACTCAGGATAATTCTTAAAGCCCACAAGGAAATGATTAAAAAGGGAACCTTTAAGCTTCAACATGTCTGTGATGCCGTAATGGATGTTCTGGATGTTTCTGGTTTTGCAGACATTCTTACAATCGAATAAATTATCCGGGGAAACTTCATGGAAAAAGAACGGAGAAGACTGCCAGTAATTACAAAAGTTGTTCTTGCCGTAAGTATTATTTCAGGTCTTCTTTTGTGCACCGTGATTTCCCTTGCGGGCAGTTACATTTTTACAAAACTCTTCCGCGAACACTATGACAGCACAATTGCTTCCGTTGCAAAAGTTGCCCTTGCAGTAATAGACGGAGATTCCATAGAAACTTACCGCCTTACAAAAGAAAAAGACGAAAACTACCAGACAACTAATGCCATACTTGATGACCTTGTTGTTCAGTTTGACTTAAATTTTCTTTACGTGTCCTATGTTTCTGGCTCTGACTACACTCATATTGAATACATTTACGACCTTATAAAACACGATTCTCCCTGGACTCCTTATCCCCTGGGGTACGAAGAAGATTATTTTGAAAAAGACTTTAATGCTTCTTCCAAAAAAGTTTTTGAACAGGGATCTTCTATTGTGCGGCATACCCTAAAGGCAAGAAGCGGTTCTCACATTACCGCCATGCTTCCTGTTTATGATTCTTCAAAAAAAATTGTTGCCGTTCTGGGCGTTGAAAAATCCATGCAGGAGTATGTGGACTCAAGAAAAACATTTACCTTTGTTGTTCTGCTTGTTGAGTTCCTTTCTGCAATTGTATTTATCACTGTCTTTAGTGCAGTCATGAACAGGCGCATCATTTCTCCCATCACAAAAATCGGAAAGGAAGCCTCACTTTTTGTTACCAAAGGCGGTAAACCTTCTGCCGAACTTGAACAGATTCCCTACAATGATGAAATCGGTACACTGGCAAAAGCAATTTCCAAAATGGAAGTTGACATTCACAATTACATTAACGACCTGACAAATATTACTGCTGAAAAAGAAAGAATCGGTACGGAACTTAAGGTTGCAACCCAAATCCAGAGCGATATGCTCCCCAGCGTTTACCCGGCCTTTCCTGACCACAGTGAATTTGATCTTTTTGCAACCATGAGTCCTGCAAAGGAAGTGGGCGGCGACCTTTTTGACTATCTTATTCTTGATAAAAACCGCATTCTCTTTATGGTGGGGGATGTAAGCGGTAAGGGAGTCCCAGCAGCCCTCTTTATGGTCATTACAAAAACCCTTCTTGTCTCACACGCAGTACAGGGAATGAGTCCTTCTCAGATTTTTGAAATGACAAACAATCAGCTTTCCCAGAACAATGCGTCATCCATGTTTGTTACCTGCTGGCTTGGCATTTTCTCCCTGGACACAGGAGAACTCACTTATGTAAACGCAGGACATCCTTCCCCCGTTCTCTGCCGCAGTGAGGGTAAAATAGATTATGTTCGTGAAAAACCAGATTTTGTACTTGCAGCTATGCCTGGAGTAAAGTACACTGAACATATACTCAAAATGTCAAAGGGAGACAGTCTCTTTGTTTACACTGACGGAGTAACAGAAGCAACTGACAGTCAGAACCAGCTCTTTGGCGAAGAAAGGCTGCTTGATGCGGTAAGCAAAACTTCCGGCATGAATGCACTGGATTCGTTAAAGGAAGTAAGGCGGCATGTAGATGCATTTGTAGGAGAGGGTGAACAGTTTGACGACATCACCATGCTGAACTTTATATTGAAATGAGTTTTGGGAGGAATAGTGATATGGCAGAGTTATTTATTGCGGCTTCAGATGATAATCTTGAAAAAGTAAACTCTTTTATTCATCAGAACATAGAAAGCTGTTCTTTTTCAGACATGGAACTCATGCAGATAGATCTTTCTGTAGAAGAAATATTTGTAAACATTGCCCATTATGCCTATGCCCCTCAAACCGGAGATGCCCTTATCCAGTGCCAGGTTGACCCTGAAAGCAAGACAACCGTTATCATTTTCTCCGACAGCGGCATTCCCTTTGACCCCTTAAAAAAAGAAGACCCGGACATTACCCTTAGCGCAGAAGAACGTCGTATTGGCGGACTGGGAATATATCTGGTAAAAAAATACATGGACAAGGTTGAATATTGCTACAGGGATGGAAAAAACATCCTCACCCTAACAAAAACACCTAAAACGAAATAAGGGTAATTTGACAAAAAGCCTTATTTTTACTATGCTTTATACATGTTTGTTTCAGTCATAGTGGAGCCGGGCGGGCTGGACAGTGCCAAGGCTCTTGCAGAAATTCTTACCCAAAGGGGCTTTACTAAAATTCAAAAAGCCTGCTGGGAAAATTCCCGAATGAATGAAAATGATCTTTCTTCCTTTAAGGCAGATATCGACAAAGTGACTGACTACTATGATAAAATCCGCCTCTATCAGTTCCCCCTTGAAAACGCCCTTGTGGTAACCGAGCTGGACAAAAAGAAGTGGCGCAGATGTGTGTTAAAGGGGACTGCTTCTACTGCAGCACCTGCGACACAGCCTGTTAAAAAGACAATCAAAAAGAATTAAACTACATCGGAGGAAGAGTCATGCTTGAAGATTTGCGTGAACCAATTGCTGAACTAAAGCAAAATATCGAAGATGTCTGGGGGCGTCTTTGACCCGGACAGCATTTACAAAAAAATAGCTGAA
>JAEEKM010000219.1 GCA_016282455.1 Treponema sp.
AGTGCTAAAACAGAATCCCGGTGCTGACTTCTGGTATCTTGCAGAACACGGAAAACTCCGTTCCCAGACTGCCGAATATGTTCCCAAACTTCTTGCCATTTATGAAGTGGTAGAAAATGCCGAACACTACGGGGCACTGGAAGTAGGGCTTGCTGATTCCCTTATAGCAGACAGTCTTCCCGAAAACTATGCATTTGTTGCCGTGCGGGGCATGTACAGCATGAACCAGATTGCAGAAGCAACAGGCATTGAGAGGCAGACTCTGGATTTTTTAAACCCTTCCCTTATCCGCCATTGCACTCCTGCAGGAGAAATCTATTCACTCCGGGTGCCTGAAGGAATGGGAAAAGTTGTGGAAGAAAAACTTTCAAAACTTGGAATGCCTTCTGATGCTCTTGTGCATAAGGTTGTAAAGGGAGACTCCCTCTGGGCAATTTCCAGAAGATATGGTGTAACCGTTCAGGATTTGTGTACTTTAAATAACATCAGGGAGAATGGAATTTTATCTATAGGACAGGTACTTATTGTGCCGATATTCAAGTAGAACTATTTTCTTACAGGAATGACAGTCATGAAGAAGTTTTTTGTTTACCTTTCACTTCTTTTTCTCATTAATGTGCCCTTTTTTTCAGCAGAAAGAAAGTCATACTATACTCCTGACGAAGTGTATGTAGATCCGGAGTTTGAACGCGAAGCAGAAATGGCCGCTGCCGCCACAGGAAATGCCTCCAGGGAAAATGCAGTAATGTCTTCCCGCAGTGTGATTGACTGGACAAAGAATGAGTTTACTTCTGCAGTTACCCTTGATGTTACCAAAGCAGGAATTCCAATGCCGTCTGGAAAAGCGTCTTCCTTAAACCGCATTCAGATGGAACTGCCGGTTCTGGTAAAAGACCCGCTTCTTTCTATATATGTAGATGACTCAAGAATGTTAAGTGACCTTGTGCTGGAAGGAACCCTTACCCTGGAAGAACTTACCCGCATTATGGACTCAAGCCGTCAGACCCCTGCAGTTTTTGATTCCGGAACAAGCAATCTTCTTACCCAGCATACTGTTACCCTGCAGAACATTGGTGCCCTTCTTGTGCGCCATCACACTCCCTATACTTTACAGCAGCCCATAGAAACCATTTCCACAAGAAAATATTCCGGCATCATTATTGACGCAAGGGGAAGTCTTCCTGTTCAGGGAGAGTTTATTTCAAGTGAAGTGCAGCCCTGTCTTTTCCCTAAAATCTGGAATGAAAAAATGGATCTCCTTTACGAACGAAACATGGTAAATGCCGCTTTTGCAAAAGAGAAGGGAATTGTTTCCTACTCAAGTTCCATTGACACTAAAGACTATGCTGACCGTGTTGGAAAAGACCCTCTCTGGATTACGGCAAAAAAAGTTTTTGGCATTAACAGGTGTGACCCGGTTATTTCTTATGATGATTTTTTACGCATTACAAGCATAAAGTCAAACCTGGAACTGCTTAAGGAAGGCAAGGTGGTAATTCTTCTTGACAAGCACAATCTCGTTCACGGGGTGAGTGCTCCGGAAAGAAACAAAAAGTATTATCTTAATTACCACAACATGAGGCGCTATGTTCTTGAAAACCCGATTCCTGATACCGAACTGGATGAAAATCAGACTGGCGTACACTTAAAGATTCACAACCTTCAGTTTATTGCAGACTCAGCGGAACTCTTACCTGGCGAAAAACCCCGTATTTCACAGATTGCAGAAGACCTTAAAAAATTCCTGCTTGACGGAAGCTACAATATAATAGTAGAAGGCCACACTGCTGATGTAAAAACTCCGGAAGGTCAGCTGCAGTTGAGTATAGAAAGAGCACAGGCAATTATTGAAGCCCTTGTAGACGCAGGACTTGACCGGGACATGTTCAGTTACAAAGGTTACGGCGGAACAAAACCCTTAGACACAAACAGCACTCCCGAAGGAAGGGCAAGAAACAGGCGTGTAGAAATTACCGCTATACCCAAAGCCAGTTACATTCAGTACAAGTAGGAAGAAAATGTTTTTAAAATATCTTGCAGTTTTTTTTATTTCCATGGTGCCCCTTGTTGAACTTCGAGGTGCAATTCCTGTTGCTGCAGCATGGGGACTCATGCCAACAGATAATCTTTTGCAGTTAGTTTTTACTTATGGAATCATTATCATTGGGAATATGCTTCCGGTTCCTGTAATCTATCTTTTTGCAAGAAAGTTTCTTGAATGGGGAAAGGATAAAAAGTTCATCGGAAAAATCTGTACTTTCTTTTTGACAAAGGGTACTGCTGCCGGAGAAAAACTTCAGCAGAAAGCAGGTCATGGTCTTTTCATTGCACTCATGCTTTTTGTTGGCATCCCCCTTCCCGGGACAGGTGCCTGGTCTGGAACCCTGGGGGCTAGTCTTCTTGGAATGCGCTTTCGCCAAACTACTGCGGCAGTGATGTGCGGAGTTCTCATGGCAGGGGTTATCATGCTGCTTGCAAGCCTTGGAGTACTTGGTGCCGTTGGTTCTCTCTTTGCAAAGTGAGCGGTAACTTTACGCTTTAAGAACAAGTCCGTCTTTTGCAGGAGAAACGCTTCCTCCCTCCCTGCATATTTTTTTCAAGCCCAGAAATTTTTCTTCCACAAGTTTTTTAACATAATGTTGAATGTCCCTGTGACTCATGTTGTGGGTAATGTGAGTGAGCCAGGTGTGGCGGGGGGTAAGTTTTTCTGCAGCTTCAAGTGCTTCTTCAAAACTAAAGTGGGTGGAATGTTTTTCCACTCTGAGTCCGTCAATTACAAGATGTTCAAGAATACCGCAGTTTTCTTTTATAAGGGTAAAAGATTCTTCTGGAATAAAACTTGTGTCGGTAAGGTATGCAATGGAATGAGTTTGTCCTTCACTGTCTTTACGGCAGATTAAATAACCTGTTACAGGGAGACTTCCGTGAATGAGGGGAATGGGAATTACATACAGGTTCTTTAGTTTAACAGGATTTTTTTCTGAATAGCCTTTTACGTCAATCAGATTGAGTTTGGGTTTTCCGCCGCCTTCTTTTACAGGCATGAAAATGTAATCAAAGCGGTTTTTTATGTCTTTGATGCAGATTGAGTTTGTGTAAATGGGAAGACCTTCTCCTGCCGTTTCAAGTTTTGCTTTTTCAGGGTGACTGGGGTCTACTGCTTTTGTGTGACTGAAAATGCGGAGGTCATCTAAACCATTCAAGTGGTCTGCATGACTGTGGGTTATAAAAACTGCCTGCGGGGCTTTTACCTGATACTTTATTGCCTGAATGCGGAACTCCGGGCC
>JAEEKM010000220.1 GCA_016282455.1 Treponema sp.
ATTGCACGCGAAACGGTTAATCCTGTTCGCAAAGACGTGCTTGCAAAATGTTACGGCGGTGACATTACAAGAAAACGCAAGCTTCTGGAAAAACAGAAGGAAGGAAAGAAACGCATGCTTATGGCAGGAGACGTAGAACTTCCCCAGAGTGCATTCCTTGCAGTCCTGAAAGAAAAAGACGACGACTAATCCGGAGGTAGAATAAATGCTTGCAGTTTTTCCAGGATCCTTTGATCCGCCCACATACGGTCACCTAAACATAATTGAACGCTCAAGCCGCCTCTTTGACAAAATAGACGTGGTGGTTTCCGTTAACCCAGATAAAAGTTATCTTTTCAGCGACACAGAACGTGTTGCCATGCTGGAAGAACTTACAAAGGATTTTAAAAACGTTACCGTACACAAGTGCAATACCCTCATTGTAGATTATTGCAGCAAAGTAGGGGCAAATGTTCTTTTAAGGGGAATCAGAAACACAAATGATTTTTCCTACGAGTTTGACCTTTCCCTCGTAAACCGTTCCCTTAACAGCAGGGTAGAGACTCTTTTTGTTCCCACCGAGCAGCGTTACTTCCTTATCCGCTCCAGTTCAATCAAGGAACTGGCCCGTTTCGGCGGCGACATCAGCGGCATGGTTCCTCCGAATGTTGCAGAAGCAATAAAGGCAAAGTATAAAAAATAAACTTTTACCTTGAAATTACATAACCTCTCTGTTAGACTATTAGTATACAGTCAAACGGAGGGTTTATGAAAAACAAAATCAAATTTTTCCTTTTTGCATCTTTCTTTATTTTTGCACTTATATCCTGCGACAGTCTTTTTGGAACAAACACAAATTCAAATTCCAAGATAAACATAACAAAAAGCGGACTTAAGGAAAACAAATACTTAAGCGGAACTATCTCAGATTGTCCTGCAGAAATTACTCTTGATGCTTCTTCCGCTACTTTTTTTGCAAAGGTAGATACTAACTCTTCTTCCCGTTCTGCTGCCACTTACATCGGTTACTTTGTATATAATCATTCTACAAAAAATCTCTTTCTCTTATTCACTGCAAATTCTTCCTGCCTTAAGGCAATTGTTGATTTAACGGGGACAAAAGGTTCTACAGAAGAAAGTAAAGTTTCCGGCGTTGAGTTTTCTTCATCAAGCAGAACAGAGTTTGATGTCGCTGTAGAAGCAGTCTCAATTCTTTCAGATGACCCCGGTGACGATATCAATGATGACAATCCTGGTGACGATATCAATGATGACAACCCTGACGTTGACACAAAAGATTTTCTTCAGCTTGTTGTTGATGAAATGAACTTTGCAAGAACTAAACCTAAGCAGTATGTTACTGAAAGACTTATGCCTCTTGTAGGCACAAACACTTCAAGTGCAACCTACAGCTCTTACCTTGATTCCTGCATTTCTGACATGAACTCAATGACACCCGTAAATGAACTTAAACTTGAACGCGGCGGTTTAAGTAAATCAGCCCAGGAGTGGTGTGACATTCAGGGTAAGCACAGCAAGTCAGACAAAACCTTTATCGGTCACGAAGGTCTGGGTAGTGTTCTTCCTAAAACTGATCGTACTCTCTGGGAAAGAATGACACAGTATTTTACATATAAATCTGCCGGCGAAAATATTGCTTACGGTACGGTGTATTCTCCAGATGCTACTCCAGAAAAAACTGCAAGGGATGTGATTATTGCTCTTCTCATTGATGACGGAGTTGAAGACTTAGGTCACAGACATAATATTCTTGATGTTAAAGTTGATTTTGATGCTGCAGGCGTAGGCTACGGTCCGCACGGCTTCTTCGGAACAATGATTACGATTAACTATGCCTCAGGCTACAATGAAATTACCTTTACCAAAAAAGAAATTACCCTTGATCCCCCTGATGAAGCAATATCCCCTGAGGTAGATGATGAATTTAATTTTATCTATTACGATGACAATGCGGTTTATGCAGACTTCCCCTCAGTAAATGGAAATGGCTCCTACAATGAATGGCAAGATGCCGAAATTGGTGAATGGGTTGTAAAACGAGATCCCAAAAAACTGTTTTTTGACTTTTACCCAAAAGATAAGCTTGACCAGCGGTTCTCTTCTGCAAGATTTGACCCTTACCTTCAGATTTGGATTTGGAGAAAGCCTTACTATTTTACAGAAAGATATAGTGATTACAATGGGCTTGCTTACAATAACAGTGGCATTCAAGATTTTGATATTGATCAGGCAGAAATTCTTTCTTCATTGATTACAGTTGATTCTTCAATTCCACTGGACAGAGATTTTGACATTGAAAAGGATTACAATACAACTTTCATTCCCTTAAGCCAAAAAGACCAGATGCTTTCATACTATAACAATTATGACTGGCAGCAGGATGAAGAGTTTGCAAAATTTGTCCAGTGGATGCAAAAACATAATGTTCCCCAGAGCCGCATTGACTTTTACACAACAATGGCAAAATTCCCGCTCCAAAGGGGAAAGAGTGTTCCAAGCAACAGCATTAATACAGGTGCTCTTGAAAAACTCGTCGGTATGGATTTACTTGGACAGATGGGACCAGAGCTCATGCATATTACAGGCGGTATGGAAAAGTTCTTCTATCTGCGCCGGCATGACGGGGAGATTCTTCGCACAAAACCTCTCAAAAACGAGACTGTTCCAGTTTTATTCCTTTACATAGCAAACTCCGAAGAAGAAAAACTGGGAACAGACTGGGACGAATACTGTGAAAACGCAGAATCACTTTTGGAAAGCAGCGGTCTTCCCAACGATTTTGAAGTTTACACAAGAGAGATTGTCATTGATTATGACGAGTATAAATCTGATCAAAATTCTTTGTACTCTCAAAACGGTATCAGTGGCCATGATTTCCGTACTGAAGAATTTGACTACATAACTCAAAAAATTAATGCCGCTTACCCGGAACTTTCTGAAAAATTCTCTGATATTGATGAGTGCTATATAGTTGAAATAATGACCTACAACAAATCTTTTGTAAAGTTAACGGATGGTAATTATTTTACAGGTTTCACCTTCGGCACAACATCTCTTTTAACTGTTTTAGATCTTGAACCAGTTACCGGTGCAACTTGTGACACTCATAAAAATATTTTTGGTGAACAGCTGGCAAATGAAGGAGCTGCCTGCATCTACAACAGACTGCCTGCCAATCATGGAGACGGTCTCTGTCCCTTGTGTCTATATGCATTGGGAGTGGAGTAGAATGGTAAGCAAAAGCGGTATATAACTTGACTCAAGACCGCATATCTGCTAGAATAGCGAACAAAATCATTATCCGGAAAACCCCGGTTGGGAGTAAAAAAAATGGGTGTTGTTAGAACAATCCTTCTTGTAGCTTTTATTATTATCTGTGTGCTTTTGGTTCTTATGGTTCTTGTTCAGAACGAAGATTCAAACGGCATGGGCAGTGCTTTTGGCGGCGGCCAGTCAGTGGCTTTCGGTGCACGTTCTGCCAGTGTCCTTACAAAGACAACCGCAGTATTTGTCGTACTTTTCTTTGCAGTTACATTTGCACTTGCCTTACTTACAAAGGCTCCTACCAAGAATGATCTTAGCGCAACAGCCGCCGAAG
>JAEEKM010000221.1 GCA_016282455.1 Treponema sp.
AAAGGCGAATTGTTTTTTTTCTTCAAGGGCTTTAAGAAAATCGCGTAGGGAGGCAAGAAAGGCTTCGTCATAAGAGTCTTCGTCTTTTCCCACATCGGCCCATGAAAGGCTCAGACACAAAAGTTCCCCTTCACTTAATTCCGGCAGGGCATTTTCTGCAAGAAGACTTTTTGCAGAAAGAGTCTTTATAGCGGAAACATATTCTTTTCCATCCAGAGTGAAGAGTTTATTTTCTTTTGCAACAAATTGAGCCGTAAGTTTCATTTTTATGCCTTAGTATTTTGCAAGAATGCGGTAATCATTTCCGTTTGCATCAAAGAAAGCAAGTACTTCTGATGCAAAGTTCTGTTCAAGCATACCACGATAGTTCTGAATCTTTGAAATGTAGTTCAGTGTGGTCTGGGGAGTGTTGTTCCGCTTAACTTTTGAAGAACCTGCGTTGTACATTGCAAGTGCGGCAATCTCGTTTCCGGCAGAGTTAAGGCAGAAGCGCAGATGGTTCATGCCGTAATAGGCGGAAGTATTGGGATTGTAAAAGTCGCTTTCGGAAAGTTTTGTAAAAGTGGCACTGTTAAGCTGAAAAAGTCCCCTGTCAATGCTGCCGTTTGCGTTTACATGAGAAGCAGTTACCTGGAATCCACTCTCTGCGTAGGCAAGTGCAAAGGCCAGTGAAACAGGAATGTCAAACTTGTCTGCAGAAGTAAGAATTGCAAGAGCAACTTCCCTGTTGTTGGTTACCCGAGTGTAAAACCACTCTACTGCCGGTCTGCTCTGGTTCTGGCGGTAAAGGGAAAGTCCTGAATCTTCATCAAGTGAAGTAAGTTCAATGGGCTCAATCTCGTAGTCAAGCAGTGCAAACAAATCTCCTTCTTCAGGAATCACTGTATTTTCAGAAACTTCCTCCCCTCCAATCTTTTTACTCTGGCCTGACGGAAGGAATACCAGAATGGAAACACAGGCGATGATAAAAAGCAAAGAGAAAGCCAGTGTTCCGGAAACGAGCTTAATCAAGTTCGTTCTTTCGTTGTTCATAATATCTCCCGGGTCAAAAAACACCCTTTTTTTATTCGAGCGACATATTGTCATAAAACCTTAATTATGGCAAGAGAATTCTTGAAAATTTTTGAAAACAATAGAAAAGTATGGAAAATTATGTTCGTTTTTCGCTTTTTTTAGGGATTTTTGGTGGTTTTTTACCCTGATTAAAACTCTAATTTTGATTTTTTCCAGAGTTTTTTCATTTCTTCAATCTGACTTCGCTCCATGGGCACTCCCTGTGAGGTCATGGACTTTTCTACAAAACCGAATCGATTATAGAACTTTCTGTTGGCTCTGTCCAGCGCAAGATTCGGGTCTACTCCACACTTACGGGACATGTTCACTACGGCAAGCAGCAGGTCTCCCACTTCTTCTTCCAGATGCAGATAGGCTTTTTTCATTTCCGGATTTCCGCTGTTTACAGTGAGTGCATCTTCGGGTTTTTCGCCGTACTGGTCTTCCAGAACTTTGAGGGCTTCATTTACTTCACAAAACTCTTCTTCTACTTTAGCAAAAGCATCTTCTTTCTTTGGCCAGTCAAAGCCTTTTTTTGCAGCCTTACGCACATACTTGTATGCTTTTGCCAGAGGCGGAAACTCGGGAGGGACTTCATCGAGAATACTGTCTTTTTTTCTTCCTTCCACCCTGTCTTTTATGCGCTCCCACTGGTCTGCCACAGCCCCGTCAGTTTTTACAGGCTCAAGCATTTCCTTTCCGCCTTCACTTTCAGAAAACACATGTGGATGCCGCCTGATAAGTTTATCCGTAATCTCGTTGCAGACATCTTCCACAGAGAAAGCGCCATTCTTTTCGTACATACAGGCCATGAGGAGGGAATTAAAAAGAACATCGCCAAGTTCTTCCTTTATATGCTCCCTGTCGCCGGAAACAATTGCATCCTGGGCTTCGTAGGCTTCTTCCACAAGATTTGTCCGCATGCTTTCCGGAGTCTGATTTTTATCCCAGGGACAGCCGCCTTCCCCCAGCAGAACACGAATGAGCTCATGAACCCTGAAAAGTGCATCTTTTGCACCGGAGGCTTTTTTTGCCACAAAGGCTTTAGTCTCATTTTCCATCGGGTGCAACCTTCTTTTTACCCCACTCCTGAATAAGGCGCTGGGCATCTTTTGCAACAAGAACTTTTGACAAAAGAGTGGAAGCAGAAACAAAAACCTGACTAAGGGTGATTTTTTCATCGGCCGTAAAACTTCCGAGTACATAATCGGCTACGTTACCGTTGGCAGGTTTACCCACCCCAAACCTCATGCGCCAGAAGTCTGCAGTGGAAAGACAGGTTTTTGCAGAACGCAGTCCATTGTGACCGCCGAGTCCGCCAGACCACTTTAAGCTTAAGGTTCCAAGCGGCAGTTCAATTTCGTCATGGCAGATAAGTATTTCTTCAGGTTTTATTTTATAAAAGTGAGCGGCTTCTGCAATTGCCTCTCCGCTTAAGTTCATGTAAGTGAGGGGTTTTAGGAAGTAAATGCGCTGGGGTGCCTCCTGTGGTATTGGAAGAGAACCGTCCTCCCTTTTTTTTAAAAGACCGGCTTCGAAGAACCACTCCGCCAGAGTCTGATAATCTATAGAAGAAAACTCACCTTTAAACTTCTTTTCCCAGGAAAGACGGGATGCAAAAGGAAGTGAATCTTCAAAAAGCCAGGCAGCATTGTGTCTGGTGTCTGCATATTCGTGACCGTAGTTACCTAAAAATGCTATAAGCTGAATCATGACTGGGAGTATAGCATAAAGAATGGGGTTTTGAAATAGTGGGTTTTAAATGAAAACTCTGCGGGTATGAAATATCGCTTTGCTCCATGAACAATGTTTTCTTTAATTTATCTTTACTAATATATATGGATGAAAAATCAATTCAAACTTTAATTATGAAAAAGTTACGTAACGGAGTGGCAGCTGGCATGGGTGCCATTTTGTAGCCGCAGTAAGCGCACAAGCAAAAACCAGATTGTGGGTTCATAATAATCTGTCAGACAAAAAGTCGCCTACAACCATGGCAGGCCCCATGACAGATGACACGGGAGTGGAGTAACTTTTTCATAAAAAACTTTACTTCTTTTTTTTCATCATTTATATACACCTTCCTCCTTGACAAAAAATATATATAAGTATATGCTTATATAAGAATATGATTAAACACTTAACAAACGGAGGTGAACATGCCTAAAAAGACGGGGGATATTCCTGCCATAGATAAAAAGAACTTAGAAAAGATTCTTACAGAACTTGCAGAGCTTTTTAAAAACTTTGGAGACTCCACAAGGGTTAAGATTCTTTATGCACTTATTGAGCAGGACATGAATGTAACGGAAATTGCGGCCATGCTTCAGGTAACACAACCGGCTGTAAGCCAGCAGCTGCGCATGTTAAAGAAAAGCGGACTTGTAAAAAGCACACGGGAAGGTCAGTCACAGGTGTATTCACTTGCAGACAGTCACGTAAGGCAAATCATAAATATTGGTCTTGAGCACATAACGGAAGAATAGGAGGCAGCATGAAAGACGAAGATGAACATAAACACGAAGAGCATGAATGCGGATGCGGTCACGAACACGAACACGAACACGAACACGAACATGAACATGAACATGAACATGAACATGAACACGAACACGAACATGAACATGAACACGAACACGAACATGAACACGAACATCACCACGGGCACCATCATGGACACCACCACCACTGTGCCTGCTGCGGAGACGAGCATGAAGAAAATGAAGAGGACGAAGAAGAAGGCTTCCCCTGGAAACTAATAATTGCCGCAGTATGTTTTACCCTTGCCCTGCTCCTTCAGAAACTCCCCTTCTTTGAACAGTTTGGAATGCTTACAAAAGCCGCATATCTTGCCCTCTACTTTGCCGCCTACCTCTTAAGCGGACTGGATGTACTTCGCGAAGCAGTGGAAAACTTAGTTCACGGAAAGTTTTTTGGAGAAGAGTTTCTTATGGCAGTTGCCACAGTAGGAGCCATCATCCTGGGTGAATACTCCGAAGCCGTTGCAGTAATGATTCTCTTTGGTCTTGGAGAATTTCTTGAAGACAAAGCCGTTGGAAAAAGCCGTGCATCCATTAAGGCACTGGTAGAAATCCGCCCCGACAAAGCCTGGCTTAAAAAAGACGGACAGCTTGTTCAGGTAAATGCAGAAGAAGTAAAACCCGGCGACACCATAATAGTAAAACCCGGAGAAAGAGTTCCCCTCGACGGACAGGTAATTGAAGGCGTTTCAGACCTGGACACCTCTGCCCTTACTGGAGAGAGCATTCCCCGCAGCATAGAAAACGGAGGTCAGGTGCTCTCTGGTTTTGTAAACTTAAGCGGAGTTCTTGAAGTAAAAGTAACAAAAGCCTTTTCAGAAAGTGCCGCAAGCCGTGTCCTTGAACTTGTGGAAAAATCACAGGCAAAAAAAGCAGGAACAGAAAAATTCATCACCCGCTTTGCCAGAGTATACACTCCCATTGTCTGCATACTGGCCCTTGCCCTTGCAGTAATTCCATCAGTTCTTCTCGGAGGTTCAGGTCAAGTCTGGCGTACCTGGATTTACCGCGCACTGGAACTTCTTGTGGTAAGCTGCCCCTGTGCCCTTGTAATCTCCGTTCCCCTAAGTTTCTTTGCAGGAATCGGCATGGCTTCAAAAAAGGGCATTCTCGTTAAAGGTGCAAACTACATTGAAATGCTTGAAAAAACAAAAACCGTAGTCTTTGACAAAACCGGCACCCTCACACAGGGCGTATTTGAAGTAACAGAAGTTCATCCGTCAGAAAACGCAGGCATTACAAAAGAAGAACTTTTAGCCCTTGCCACTCACGCAGAATATTTTTCAAACCATCCCATTTCCCGCTCACTTAAAATGGCACACAGCTGTCCCGTCTGCAAAAGCCTGAGTGAAAGACTTACAGCACAAAACGTAGAAGAGATAAGCGGTAACGGAGTTAAGGCAGTAATTGACGGAAAAACAATTCTTGTAGGAAACCTGCGCTTTCTTAAAAATCAGAATGTAAAAAATCTCCCGCAGGAAGTACCGGTTTCCGCAAGTGCCCTTGTTCACATTTCAGTCAACGGCGAATACCAGGGTTACGTTGTCATAAGTGACTGTGCAAAAAAAGATGCAAAAGAAAGCATTACTGCATTAAAGAAAAACGGCATCAGGCGCACAGTCATGCTCACTGGTGACAACAGTCAGGTTGCAGAAGCAGTTGCAAAAGAACTTAGCATAGATCAGGTTTACGCAGAACTTCTTCCCGAAAACAAAGTGCAGAAAATCGAAGAAGAAATGTCTCTTTATAATGGAACAAAAAACCGCGTTGCTTTTGTAGGAGACGGCATTAACGATGCACCTGTCCTTACCAGAAGCGATGTTGGAATTGCAATGGGAGCCATGGGCAGTGACAGTGCCATTGAAGCCGCAGATGTTGTTATAATGGATGACAGCATTGAAAAAGTGAACCTTGCAATCAGACTTTCAAAAAAGACCATGAGCAATGTCTGGCAGAATGTTTTCTTTGCACTGGGAGTAAAAACCCTGATTATGGTTCTCTGTGCAATGGGAATTGCAAACATGTGGCTTGCAGTTTTTGGAGACGTAGGCGTTACCATGCTGGCAGTTCTTAACTCCATGCGTCTCCTGATTGGAAAAAAATAAATATTGGAAAAAAAATTAAAGGGCGGTAAGCTGTTTTTCCAC
>JAEEKM010000019.1 GCA_016282455.1 Treponema sp.
CTGTTGACCCTCTCATTGAACTTAACAAGGGTGTGTCAGAAAACGAAGACGGCGAAGAAGAAGGAAGTGTTTTTGGCAGTGACGAAAGTCTTGAAAAAATTACTTCCATCAGAATTGACATTTCCCGCATTAACGAAGTTATCCGTTCCATTGACAGCCTTATCATCAGACAGTTCAGGCTCAAGCACCAGATTGAAGAGTTTGAAAAAAAACTGAATGAAGAAGGCGGAAAAAACATAAGGGAAGTTCCCAAGCTGCTTAAGGAAGATCTGGCCCTTGCAGAAAGTGCAGTCTTTGATGCCCAGCACCAGATTCTTGACCTTCGCATGCTGCCCTTAAACATTGTGCTCACTCCCCTTCGCAAAGAAATAGAAAGTGAAGCATTGCAGCTGCAGAAGAACGTACGCTTTGACATTCCCGACACAGACTTCATGCTAGATAAAGTTGTGCTCGAACAGCTGCGCGACATTCTTCTTCACCTGGTAAGAAACTCCCTTGACCACGGAATTGAAACTGCCGAAGCAAGAGCCGCCTCAGGTAAAAAAGAACAGGGAACAATCAGCATTCACACACAGCAGGTTTCCAACTACATAAAGATTATTGTTTCTGATGACGGAACAGGTATTGACTACGAAAAGGTTCGTGAAAAAGCAATGCGCCTTTTCCCCAACCAGCAGAAAGAAATATCTTCTATGGGCGAGAAGGAACTGCAGCAGTATCTTTTCATGTCAGGCTTTTCTACAAGAGACCAGGCAAATGCCATGAGCGGAAGAGGCGTTGGTCTTGACGTAGTAAGAATCTCCATGGAAAAAATCAAGGGTAAGATTCACCTCTATTCACAAAAAGGAAAGGGTACTACTTTTGAACTTACCATTCCGCTTTCTCTTGCCACACAGCAGGGACTCTTCATTCACGCAGGCGGCATGAAGTTCATGGTTCCCTCCCACTACATCCGTGAAATTGTGGACATTGAATCAAGCCCCCTCACCGTAATGCAGGGGCAGTTATTCCTTGGCCTTCACGGTCAGCTTATTCCTGCCTACTACCTTTCTTCCATTCTTGGTAATGATCATACTGACCAGGCAACTTCAATCGTTGTTGCAGAATATCTGGAAACTCAGATGGCAATTGTTGTAGATTCCATTGAGCAGTATGAGAACGTAGTAGTCACTCCCCTTCCGGTACTCATGCGGGGAATGAATGCACTTCAGGGAGTTGTATATGATGAAAACTATGCCATCATTCCAATTCTCAACATTCCCGACACCATGCAGAAACTCAAAGGTCTTCTTTCCTACGAGATTAAAAAGTACCGCACTAAAAACGAAAAGAAAGTTTACACAATTCTCATCGTTGACGACTCTGCAACCACAAGACAGATTGAACAGACTATTTTTGAATCTTCAGGCTACATTGTGGAAACCGCAGTTGACGGAATTGATGCAATTGAAAAACTAAAAGCAAAACATATAGACGCCATCATCACAGATATTTCCATGCCTCGAATGGACGGTACAATTCTTCTTTCAAACATCAGGCGCATGGAAGAATACGCAGGCACACCAGTCATCGTTGTTTCAGGTGCATACGACCCCGAAGCAAAACAGCAGTTCATTGAAGCAGGTGCGCAGGCATTTATTGTGAAAAGTGAGTTCCAGCGCGGAAACCTCCTGCAGGCGGTAAAGGAGCTTCTCGGTGAATACTAGAAAAGTACTGGTAGCATTTGACTCAAGAACAATCTGTTCACTCATGCGAAAAAGATTTGAAGAAATCAAATACGAAGTGATTGAATGCAGGGACGGACTTTCTGCCCTCGAAGCAGTTTATACGGAAGCCCCTGATGCAGTAATTGCCTCTTACGACTTACCTGTCATAAACGGATTCTCTCTTGCACGAATCATTAAGAACACGCCCTTTCTTGCAAACATTGCAGTCATTACCTGCACCACAGAAGAATCGAGCGTGCTTGAGTTCTGGAATGAAAACAGCAAGGGAGATGTAGTTTTTACCATTACGGAAAACAATGGTGAAGAACTTGTAATGCAGGTAAAAGTTCTCTGCGACAAACTAAAAAATAATCTTTCCCCAAGAGAAGCCCCCGACAGAAACACTCTGGCAAAAGATGTAATCTCCGCTTACGAGAGGGAACTTTTCCAGCTCTACATTGTTCAGGGTGCCTTTTACTCAAGTTCCGGAGACTTTACAACCGAAGGCATTTTACAGCGCATGGCAAACCAGCTGCTGGGAGTTTACAACTACGATGCCCTCTGCATAATTCTTAACGACGACCCGCTGATTGAGTTTACACAAAAGGCAGACTTTATTTCAGAAAGCGACATGGACGACTTTATACAGATATGCCGTTCTGATTTTTCAAGCACTGTTACAAACAGAAAGGAATACAACTGGCAGACCGCCCGCAAGGAACACAACTCCTTTAAGAAAGAAGAACACAGGGGTGCAAAACTAAAGAGCTATGAGTTCTTCCCAAGAGAAAGCAGTTCTTCCGAAAGTGCAGGCCTTGCTTTTTCAAACATAAGTGCAAAAGGAGTTCCCTTTACACTTCACGTAGGAAGCACTTCAAGTGATGCCTTTAACGTACGCACTTCCAACCGCTTAAAATTCTTTGTTCAGGTTTACTCACTTCTCTTCCAGAAGGTAATTGAGTTTAAGAAAGTGCGCACTGCCGAAGAAAAAATTCACAACGCCTTCAGCCGCTTCCTGCCTCCAAAAGTGATTAACGACATCATTGCAGGACAGGATTCACTTGGTTCAGACCAGGGTGAAAAACGTCAGGTTGCAATTTTGATTGCAGACATCCGTGGCTTTACCACAATCAGTGAACTTACTGAACCGGAAAAGGTTGTGGAATTCTTAAACTCATATTTTTCTGTCATGGGTCAGGTCATAAAGAAACATGGCGGAACAATAGACAAGTTCATGGGAGATGCAATCATGGCTCTCTTTGGTGCACCGGAAAGTTACGAAGACAACGGAAGAAGGGCCGCAGAAGCCGCACTGGACATGATTGATGCCCTTAAAACTGTGGACACTTCCCTGCTCAACATTCCCCAGGGGCACAGCTTCCAGATTGGAATAGGCATTCACTACGGAAAACCGATTGTGGGTTCTATCGGAAGTCAGGAAAAAAGGGAATACACGGTTATCGGTGACGACGTAAACATTGCCTCCCGCATAGAAGGACTTACAAAACTTTACGGAACTCCGGTCATCATTTCAGACTCTGTAAAAAGAGACATGGATGCCCACAAGGGAGATGAAAAAGAAGTGCTTCTCCGCCACCTGGACAACGTAAAAGTTAAGGGAAAATCCATTGCAGTGGAAATCTACGAACTTACAAGAGATACAAAAAAATATTCCCATGAATTCCTTGAGAACTACCACAAGGCAATTAACCAGTACCGCATTGGAAACTTTGACGGAGCCACGGAATATTTTAACATAGCACACACTCTTTGCCCCGCCGACAGAGCATCGGAACTGCTGTATGAGAGAAGCAAAAAGTTCCTTAACGAACGCCCCGCCGACTGGGACGGAGCAATAGCCCTCACTACAAAATAAGGAGACGGCAGAAGATGACAAAAACGAAGAAGAAAAAAGATTTTGAACACCAGATGATGGACACAGGCCGTACTCCAAACCTTCTTGCGGCAGGAATAATCTTAGTCTATACCTTTTATTTTTCCGGCACAAACATTCTGCAGGAAGGACCCATTCAGATTGTGAAGGCAGGAGTAATCGTACTCTTTCTTGTTACACTTGGACAGTTCATTCTCGCTCCGCAGACAAACCGCTGGCTTACAAAAAAAATATCCCAGGCACTGGAAAAAGAAGAAAACGGTAAACTCTCCGCAGATGAAAGAACAGACCTTGTAAAGGCACTTACCAAATGCCCCCTTTCCATCTGCCGTGAAGTTGCCATAGTGTTCATCATTATTGCCTCAATGCTGAGTCTTTCCTACCACTTTGTTTTTACTCTTGATAAAGTAAACACTTTTTTCATTTTTGCAGGAGCAGTATTCGGTTCCTACAACGCAGGAATCCTTGCCTACTACTATGCAGAAGGCCTTTGCGATAAATACGCTTCCATTCTTCTAAACAGAGAAATAAACAAAGAGTCCATCAAAGAAAAAAAATATTACGGAGAGGGAGTACTCATAAGAATCTTCCGTTTTGTAATAGTTCCCGTAATCATGGCAAGCATTCTTCAGATGCTCTTTATTTTCAAGGGCCACGTACAGAACATAGAAGCCCGCAAGCATGTAATTGACCTGATTGTTCTTTGTGTAATAAACGCAGGAGTCATCCTTACACAGGCAACCTTCCTCTTTAAGGGAATTGTAGATGCACCAAAAGAAATAAGCAGCATTCTTGAAAAACTCATCACCGGCAAACTGGACGCAGAAACAAAACTCCCCCTAAGCCTCACAAACGAACTTTCTTCAAACCTTTACATGGTAAACGAAATCATCAATTCACAGCAGTCAATTTCAAACGACGCCTTTACCACAAGTATCGGAATCATAAACTCAACCCAGGAACTTTCGCGGGCTTCAAAAAAGAGCGCAGAGATTTCCATTAAACAGGCAACCAGTGTACGTGAATGTCTTTCCACGATGGATGATGTTCAGGAAACCTTAAAGAATATTTCCAAACGCATTACAGACGTAAGTTACACCGCAGACGTTACCCGTGACAATGTTAACGCAGGCTTTGATCTTCTCGGAGAAAACATCAGCAAGATGTCAGAAATCACGGAAGCAAACATTGAAACCATCACCGGCATAAAAGACCTGAGTGAAAAAATAGACGATGTGTGGGACATCATAAGCACCATCGACTCCATTGCGGCAAAAACAAGAATCATCGCCTTTAACGCAGAACTGGAAGCAACTGCCGCAGGTGAAAACGGAGAGAACCTGCACATTGTTGCAAACGAAGTGCGCCGTCTTGCAGACTCCATTACAAACTCAACCAGAGAAATTAAAGACGGTATCAAAAAAATCCAGGAATCTTCAGACAACCTGATTATTACCAGTGAAGGCGGTACACAGAAAATCCGTGAAGGAAGCGAATTCTTTGCAGACATGGAAGAACGTTTTACAGAACTCCGCACCACAAGCGACATTACTTCTGAAAGTGCGGCCGCAATACAGAACATAATTGCAACCCAGAATGTTTCTTTCAAACAGATAAACTCAACCCTGCATCAGATAAGCACAGGTTTTGACCACTTCTCCGAATCTGCACAGCTCATCAACGATGCATCAGAAAAACTAAGGCTTGTCTCAGAACAGCTTAGCACAATCAAGCACTTAAGCCGGGAGGAAGTATGAAAACCTTTGAATACGTTCCTTATGATAAAAAAGGAAAATACGTTCCCTTTACAAGATACGCTTTCTTTCTGGGAATCATTCCAAACCTGATTTCCGTACTGCTGGTTTTCCTTTACTCAGTAAACTTTGTAAACATTGACCTCAAGACAATGCTCCTTGCCTCAGGCTGGGTAGTACTCATAACCGCTTTCGGACAGATGGTTGCCGCTCCGGTAACAAACAAATTCATCTCGCAGAGAATATCCACAAAACTAAATCTCTGGTCAACCGTAGGACTTGATGAAAAAGAGAGAACCACCCTCATAAAAGAAGTACTGCGCTTCCCCTTTATAAAATCGCTGGAAGTATACTTTCACTTTTTTGTCTGTTCAATAGAACTTACCGTTGTGATGATTTTCATCTTAAAGGTAGACGCCTACACTTCCGGAGTCATGTTCATCACCCTCATAGCGGCATCTTTCCTTGCAATGATTCTTTCGCTTTCTGTAAACGAACAGGTGTGTTCTAAAATTGCAATCAAACTTTACGACGAAGGAATTGACAGGAAAAACATCAGTGAAAAAAAATACTTTGGCATGTCCCTTACCTTTGCCTTTGTTCTCCACATCATTGTCCCGATTCTTTTTGGAGCAATATTCACGGTTCTTACAGGCATGCAGAGTTTTTATGCAGAGGGAGACAAAAACTGGTTCCTCAGGGTGATTTACGTTTCTATTACTGACATTGTATTTTTCAGCGTGCTCACAGGACTTTTCTTCCTTAAGATAAGATCTTACTCAGGCTTAATGCATGACGGTCTTGAAGCAATCAGCAAAAACAGCAGCGACAAACTCACCCTTTTCCCGGTTGACCTTGCCACAGAGTTTTCATACGCCCTGCACCTGGTAAACAAAACCATCATCTACTTTAACAGCATGATGACAAAGACTGCAAACATAAATGAACGCATAGTTTCTTCTGCCACAAATCTTTCTGCAGTTTCAAAAGAAACAGAAAGCACTGCAATGGAACAGTCCACCAGCGTAGAAGAAATTCTTGCCACTATGGTTAATACGGAAAGTCTTTCCCATACAATTGAATCTAAAATCCGTGAAGTGATTAAAGTTGCACAAAAAACTACGGAAGACGTAAACACAAACTTTAAAAACCTTCATGACAACCTGAACAAGATGAAGGAAATTACAGACTCCAACCAGACAACCATTCTGGGCATTCAGAGCCTGTGTACAAAAATCAACAACGTACGCGACATCGTAAACCTTATTGACAGTGTTGCAGAACAGACAAAAATCATCGCCTTTAACGCAGAACTGGAAGCGTCCATGATAAACTCAAGCGACGAAAGTTTCCACAATGTGGCAATAGAAATCCGAACCCTTGCTGACAAAACCATGAATCTTACAAAAGAGATTAAGGAAAAAATCAACGAGATTCAGAGGGCCAGCGAAACCCTTATTCTTACAAGCCAGAACTGTACTGGAAAAATCAAGGAAGGCAATGCCCTTACAGAGCGGCTGGAAAAGAAATTCCACGGCATTAAGTTCTCCGCAGTAACCACTGCAGAAGACTCTCAGGAAATTGTAGACTATGTGCAGGAACAGACAAACTCCTACAACCAGCTTGTGTCCGTTCTTTCACAAATAAACACTGGTGTTAAAGGCTTTAGTGAATCAAGCCAGCTTATCACCACTACGGTAGCTTCACTTCAAAACAGTGCAGGTTACCTCCGCAACCTTAACAAAAACTTCCACTCAACAGGAGAATCATTATGACACTTGAAAAACGAATCATCGTTAACAGCTTCCTGCCGGACATCATTTCCGCACTGGTAATCTTCGGCTATGTCTTTATTACAACAGGCATCGGCGAGAGCATGTCTGTGGGCGGCTTTTTCAACGCCATTAAATACGTCCTGCTGATTATTGTTGTAGCACAGTTTTTAATTGCACCTCTTGTAGATCACATTCTCTACAAGGACATTTCAAAACAGGTGGACATCTTTGACAAAAACGAGATGAATGAAAATGAAAGGACGGAACTTCTTGAACGCCTCATGTCCTACCCCTTTATCTGTGCAATCTATACCGGCATTTACTTTTTCATTGGTTCAATTCTCCTTTACGTAATCTTTAAATTTCAGATTCATGTAACTGACATAAATGCCATTCTCATTCTCTGTGAGTGCCTTATGGGAACTTACTTTGCTTCCCTCTACGCCTACAACTATTCAAACAAGATTTTCTGTGACACAGCAAGCCGCATCATAGAAGCAGGCGTAAACAAAAAATATGTAATGACAAAAAAATACTTTGGTGCACAGATCGGAAAACAGATGCTCATCTACAACCTCATTCCGCTTATTGCCACCACTGCAATTTCTGTTTTTGTAATTTACACAGGTTACCACCCCCTAAAGGATCCTCTCTTCTGGGAAAGCGGAGCAAGACAGATACAAAAAATTGTCCTCACCTGCTCATTAAACCTC
>JAEEKM010000222.1 GCA_016282455.1 Treponema sp.
ACGGTTTTGAATCATCTCTCCGTAGAGACCGCCGTCTGCCGCATAGTTAATGTCTTCGTAAAAAATACCAAAGAGGTTTTTGCTCACCTCTGTCTTGGGGGCAGTAAAATCTGCTTTGATTTCTGCCTGTGCATGTACCTGTGTAAGACATGCCGCAGTGAGTGCGCAGACTGCCAGTGTATACCGTTTTTTCATGATACCTCCTTTAATTTGTTTCAATGAAAATTGATACTGATTATATAATGTGGCAGGAATTCGGGATTGTCAAGAAAAATATCATAAAAAATGGATATTTATCATAAAAAGTGGTTTTGTATCGGATTTTGTGAAAAACCCTTACTTGTAAAAGGTGCATTCTTTGTGCTATATTCTGCCCATGAGAAAGTTTCCATTAAACCACGACGAGCTTACTGCTCTTGCAAAAAAATATCCCACTCCTTTCTATCTTTATGACGAAAAGGCAATCCGTGAGAATATCCGCTACTTTAAAAAAGCCTTCAGCATTTTTCCTGAGTTCAGGGAATATTTTGCCGTAAAAGCCTGCCCCAACCCCTATATACTCAAAGTGCTCGAAAGTGAAGGCTGCGGTGGAGACTGTTCCTCCCTTCCGGAACTTATGCTCTGTGAAAAGACAAATATTACCGGGCAGAGAATCATGTTCACCAGTAATGACACTCCTGCAGAAGAATTTGTGTATGCGGCAAAACTGGGGGCAATCCTGAACTTTGACGACATTACCCACATTGACTTTGCAAAAGAAGCCTTAGGCGGCACTCTGCCCGACACTGTCTGTTTCCGTTACAATCCGGGTCCACTTAAAGAAGGTGGAAATGCAATTATCGGTAAACCGGAAGAAGCCAAGTATGGACTTACCCGTGAGCAGATGATTGAAGGCTACAAAAAATGCAAGGCTTATGGCGTTAAACATTTTGGTCTTCATACAATGGTTGCTTCCAACGAGCTTAACCCCGATTTCTTTGTAGACACTGCCCGCATTGTTTTTGACCTTGTAGTGGACGTGCAGAAAGAATGCGGCGTAAACATTGAGTTTGTGGACTTAGGCGGTGGTGTGGGCATTCCTTACAAACCCGGCCAGAAAAGCGTAGACCTTGACTATGTTGCACAGGGAATCAGAAAACTCTACGACCAGAAAATTGTTCCTGCAGGACTTGATCCCCTTGCCATCTGTTTTGAATGCGGCCGCCCCATTACAGGACCCTACGGCTGGCTTGTAACAAAAGCCATTCATGAAAAGCACATTTACCGCGAGTACATTGGCTGTGATGCAAGTATGGCAGACCTTATGCGCCCCGGAATGTACGGTGCCTACCATGAAGTAACTGTGAGCGGAAAAGAGAATGCTCCCCTGGACCACACCTATGATGTTACCGGAAGCCTCTGTGAAAACTGCGACAAATTTGCCGTAGAAAGAAAACTTCCCAAAATCGACATGGGAGATCTTCTTATCATACACGACGCTGGTGCCCACGGAAGGGCCATGGGCTTTAACTACAACGGAAAACTTCGTGCCGGTGAACTTCTCTTAAGGACTGACGGAAGTGTAGTTCAGATTCGCCGCCGTGAAACAATAGAAGACTACTTTGCAACCCTGGACTTTACAGGACTAAAAGATTTTTAGAATCCTCTTTCCTCCTGTAAATTAACCTTTCAGACTGCCTGTATCTGCATTTTTCTGCGGATGCGGGCATTTTTTTGTAAAAAATTGATTTAGTACATGAAAAATGGATATATATCAATATTTTTCGAAAATTTTATTGACAGATTAAAAAACTGGGAGTAGCATTATTTAAGAACGAAGGGTTTTCAGGTGAAAATTGTCGTAAAAAAACAGTATAAAATCTGATTTTATGACTTTTTTACATAGAATACTCTTTCTCAAAATCATATATATGGAGAATTTACGATATGAAAAAAACACTTTCAACAATCTGTCTCCCGCTTACACTTGCTGCATCTCTTGTTCTTGCGGGTTGTGGTTCTACTGGAGCCAGCAGCAGCTCACCCTTTACACTTACAGCCGATTCAGGAGTGGTAGGTTACTTCACTTTTGAAGAAGCAATTGAAGCAAACGAAGTGGTAGATCACTCACCAATGGAAATGAATGTTTACACAGGTTCTCTTGATGATTCAGTAACTGTTGAAGGAAAGAACGGAAACGGACTTCTCTTTAACGGTGATGATGAATACCTTACCCTCGAAAGCACAATCCTTGAAAAAGACGGATTTACAATTGCCATGTGGGTAAAACCAACTGAATGGAAAGACTGGGCCCGTGTGTTTGATATTGGTGACACAAAAGAAGACGCATGGTGTGGAATGGACTTTGAGACAAAAATGCTGCGCTTTGACGTGTTTGGTGCAAAGGGTGCAATAAAAGTTCTTGCTCCTCTTCCACAGGTTGGAAAGTGGACTCACATTGCCGCAACTCTCGGTGGTGGAAATGCCGCTCTCTATGTAAACGGAAAACTTTCACAGAAACTTCCATGTGCCGTAACTCCCGCTGACATTCTTGCAAACGTACAGGGAATCTATGTAGGTCGTTCAAACTGGGCAGATCCTCTCTTTAACGGTGTGATGGATGACGTGCTTGTTGCAGACAGGGTTTTTTCTGCCGCAGAAATTGCTCAGCTTGCCGCTGGTGTGGTTATTCCTGAGTAAAAACTAAAACTGGTTCATTATTTAAGGAGGAAATATAATGAAGAAATTAATCGGACTTACACTTGCTGGTATTGCTGCTCTGGCTTTTGTTTCCTGCGGATCATCTGGTGGTGCAAAAGGAACTCCCTATACAATCACTGGTGAGGACAATGTTGTCGGTTACTACACTTTTGATGAAGCAGTTGAAGACAACGAAGTTGTTGACCACTCAGGAAACGGACTTAACGTTTACACCGGTGCACTTGACGGTTCAGTAACTGTTCCCGGAAAGAACGGAGACGGACTTCAGTTTGGCGGTGATGAATACATTACTCTTGAGCCTGATGTTCTTGACGGAGAAGGCTTTACTGTTGCCGCCTGGGTTAAAGCTGCAAAGTGGAACCCCTGGGCTCGTGTCTTTGACTTTGGAAATGCAAAACCAAGATCCGACATCTTCCTTTGCAACGACATGCGTGCTGCCAACATGCTTGGTCTCTGTATTGAAGGTGCAGGTGATCCTGTTGTAGCCGTTCGTTCTCCAATTCCGGTTCCCGGAAAATGGGTGCACATTGCCGCAACCTTTGGAAACGGAAAAGTTGCCATGTATCTTGACGGAAAACTCACACAGGAACTTTCTACAGATGTTACAATCGAAGAAATCCGTGCAGATGCACAGGGACTTTACATCGGCCGCTCTAACTGGCCCGACCCAATGTTCGAAGGTGTGATGGATGAAATTCTTGTAGCAAGCCGCGTTTTCTCTGCCAAAGAGATTGCCCAGGTTTACGCAGGTGTTATTGCTAAGGCTGAGTAAATAAAACTGAAGTCTTAAACCAATACAGACAGGCATGAAAGGTGAACGGCATTTCACTTTTCATGCCTTTTTTGTTATACTTGCTTCATGAAGACAAAAATCTTAAAAGCCCTCTCTTTATTTTTTGCAATTCTTTTTTTCACATACGCAGTAGTCATACGAATATTAACGCCGGTCATCATTTCCTTTAGTGATATCTGGTTTCTTCTTTCACTCTTTTTTATTTTCTTTTTCATAAGGCTTAAGAAGGGAAAGTTTCTTTCCAAAAAAGGAAGGATTATTCTTTTTTCATTTGCCGGTCTTGCTTTTGCAATTTCTGCCGTAAACCTCTTTTTTATTTTTACGCCTCAGGTGAATGACGGTTCTGTTTCTACAAAGTATCTTCTTGTTCTGGGAGGAGGCATACGCAGGGACGGAAGCCTTTCTGAAATGCCCATGGAACGCCTTCGTTCCGCTTCCCTTTATTTAAAAAATCATCCCGAAACAAAAGCAATCGTAAGCGGAGGTACACTTCCCCTTAGTGAGTATGCGGAAGCCCCCGCCATGAAAAAAGAACTGCAGTTAATGGGAATAGAAGAAGAAAGAGTTTTAGTGGAAGATGAAGCGTTAAATACAATACAGAATTTTCAAAAATCCCTTTTAGTAATCTGCAGGGAAGAAAATATTTCTAAGGCAGAAGCACTTTCCATGCCGCTTACAGTTGTTACAAGTTCCTTTCATTTAGCAAGGTCAGAACGGCTTGCCCGAAGGCTTGGCTTTACGGAAGTTTACGGTCTTCCTGCAAAAATTCCTGCAGTCTATGCCCTAAACGTTTATGCCCGTGAAATTCTCTGTTATGTTAAACTTAACCTGGAGATTTTATTCACCGGAAAACCAGAGCGCATTATTTAAAACTTTATTCGTCCTGAAAAATGCGGATGTGTTTTTTCATAAAGATTCCGGTAGATGTGATGACAGGCCCCAGAAGAAGTGCAATCACAAT
>JAEEKM010000223.1 GCA_016282455.1 Treponema sp.
ATTCATGCAAAGAACGTAAAGCTTGATGATGATGTTGACTTTGATTCCCTTGCCCACGGAACAATCGGTTTTGCAGGAGCAGATCTTGCAAACGTTGTAAACGAAGCTGCCCTTCTTGCAGTGCGCAACAAGCACACAAAAGTTTCTATGTCTGACTTTAACGATGCCATAGACAAAGTGAGCATTGGCCTTAAGAAAAAGACCCGTACTGAAAACGAAAAGGAACGCCGCCTTGTGGCAGTGCATGAAACGGGACACGCACTTGTGGGAGCCTTTACACCGGGTTATCCGCCCGTTAATAAGATTACGGTTGTTCCCCGTTCCAACGGCATTGGTGGTTTTACCCAGTACCGCGAAGAAGAGGAAAAGAATCACCGTACCAAAACTGACATCATAAATGAAGTAGACACCCTGCTTGGTGGCCGTGCCGAAGAAGAAGTTATTCTGGGTGATATCTCCACAGGTGCTGCAAATGATATCAGCCGTGCAACAGGTCTTTTAAAGAGCATGATTTGTGACTACGGTATGAGTGACCGCTTTAAGAACATGGTGCTTGGAAAAAGCGGAAGAGGCTATTCCGGCCCCCAGGAACCAGAACTTGTACGAGAGTATAGTGAGGAAACTCAGAACTACATTGACCAGCAGATTGCCAGCATTCTTGATCAGCGTTACCTTCATGTGAAGGAGCTTCTTGTATGTCACGGTGAACTGCTTGAGTATGTGTCAAAACTTCTGCAGGAAAGAGAAACCCTTGACGGAAAAGAGTTTGCAGACATTGTTAAGGCTGAATCCCACTGTGCAGAACTTACCCGGTCCGCACAGTCAGAGCAGCCCGCAACAACAGAGGAAAGCGGTACACAGTCCTGAAGTTGAACTTGTCACCCTGAACTTGATTCAGGGTCTTATTTAACCTAAAAACCAATAATGCCGAGGTGGCTGAGGAGAATCTTTATTCCAATCAGAATAAGAATTATTCCTCCTGCAACCTCGGCTTTTTTTTCAAACCGTTCGCCGGCAAGGGCTCCAACTTTTACTCCCGCCGCAGAAAAAATAAAAGTTACAAGACAGATAAAAAGACAGCTCATGAGGGTAGGAATAAATCCGTCTAAAAGAAGACCAAAGGTTATTCCCACCGCAAGGGCATCTATGCTGGTGGCAATTGCCATAAGAAGCATGGTTTTAAAACCAAAGGAGTCATCCACTTTTTCTTCTTCTTTTGAAAAGAGTGCTTCCCGAAGCATGTTAAGCCCGATAAGCACAAGTAATGCAAAGGCAATCCAGTGATCGATGCTTTCAATGTAAACCCGGAAGCGGGAGCCCAGAAACCAGCCGGTTAAAGGCATGAGTCCCTGAAAGCCCCCAAACCAGGCGCCTGCAATAAGCATTTCTTTGAGGGTAACTTTTTTTACCGCAAGTCCCTTACAGATTGAAACTGCAAATGCGTCCATTGAAAGTCCGACTGCAATCAGCACAAGTTCCCAAAATGCCATCCTGATGCCACCTTACAAAAATTATTTTACTGACCGCAGTGCTTCTGCCGGAGAAAGTTTTGCCGCTTTTTTTGCAGTACCTCTTACCGCAAGGGCTGTGAGGGCTACCATGAGAATATACTGAACAAAAGTTGTGGCAAAAGAAATCTTAAAACTGATGTGACCGTTCCTTAAAAAGAATTCAACATCAGCATTGTTGATTTTAAATATTCCCAGAAAGAGCATGAATAATACTGCCGCAATAAAACCTGCCGCAGCCGCAAGAAGACTTAAGATGACTGCTTTGTAAGTGAAAACCTTACCTGTGTCTTTTCCACTCATGCCAAGAGCCCGCATTGTTCCAATCTCCCTGATTCTTTCGTAGAGAACCATGCGGTATGTGTTTGAAACTCCAACCATGGCAATGAGAAGAATTACAATGAGGATGACGGTTGTTACCGTGTGCACGATGTTCACAACACTCTTTAACTGGGCAGAAGCATCGTTCATGCTTTCTACTCCGTACTTTGTTCCTTCCCATTCATAGGCGCTGCCCATCATCTGTTTGTCTACGCCGCGGTCAGGGTCGTTAGGGTAGTGTGCCCTTGCCCACCTTAAGTCGCATACTGGAACTCCGTCTTCTGCAATTGCGTCCGTAAGTTTAAGTGCAATCTTGTCCTGTTTACGCGGATCATTTAAGTAGATGGAAAAGAAGTTGTATCCTCCCTCCGGAATACCAAGCAGACTGTTAAGGGTGTCTATGTTCATGTAGGTCCACATGCCGGTAAGAAAACTGGAGTCCCTTGTAATAAGGGCTACGTTAAACTCATCGATTTCCCTCTGTCCGTAAATGGTTGTGGTTGCATAAAGCACCTGGTCACCAACTTCTACCTTAAGTGAGTCAGCAGTTTTTTTACTCAGAATCAGTGCATGGGGATCTGTGTAAAGGCTGTTTACGTCTCCCTTAATAATGGAAAGGCTTTCTATAAATTCCTTGTCTTCAGAAAAATTTCTTCCGAAGGTTTCTGAAAGAACTTTCTTTCCGCCAAAAATAAAAGTTCCCTGAGCCTGCGTGTAATGGGAAACAAACTGGTAGTCAATTCCAAGTTCATCAACTTTGTTTGCAATATAGTCGTGGTCACGAATCATCATGACTGGTTTCCCGAGAGTGCCGTCTTCCTGAACCTGTCTTTCTGTTCCTGCAACAAGAACCGTTCCTCCCAAAAGCTGGGTCATCTCGTACTCAAGATTTGCAACTGCTCCGCTTGTAAGACCGTCAACTGCAGTAACGACAAAAAATCCAAAGGCAATGGCAATGCCAAGAATAACGTTTCTTCTTTTACTTCTTGTGAGGTTTCTGAGTGAAAGTCTGACTGTTTCCATCATTTTATTCACCTCCTTTTGAAAGAGCCTTAAGCGGGGTAACTTTAAGTGCTGAACTTACAGGATAAATGTTACTTAAAAAACTTCCCGCACTGGCAATAAAAATAGTAAGAATTACAATAAGCGGTGTGGGGCGGAACTGAATCTGTCCTCCGCCAAGAATCATCTTTGCCACATCGTTTGTAATTGTAAACTCAAGTCCGTTAAAAATAAATGCGATTATAAGGGCAAGAATTGTACCCGTAATGGCAGATACAATCGTTACAAGAGTTGCTTCCGTAAAGAAGAGCAGGCGCACAAAACTTTTCTCCGTACCTATTGCCCTCATGGTTCCGATTTCACTTGTTCTTTCAATAATAGAAACTACCATCGTATTCATGATGATGATGAAAACCACCACTGCCAGAACAATCACCAGAATGTTAAAGAGAATGTTTATTCCCGCAAGAGAAGAAGTGTATGTGGCAGCAGCTTTTTTCCAGTTAAGGGCCCGTGCCTGAATGCCTTCTTCCTGAAATGTTTTATTGAGCGAAGAAATAATGCTCTCTGCTTCGTGGGGGTTGCTGACCTTTACCTGAATGTAGTGCCAGCTTCCGTCTGCAGTTTTATTCAGCTGGTCTCTAAGGCTTGTGTCTCCAAGAATTGCATTAAAGTCAATTTCTCCGGAAGAAAGAACCTGACTCTGGTCATCACTTATCATGTCGCCAAAAAGTTCATCCTCGCCAAAGAGATCCTCTTCATTAAAATCACTCATGCTGGTGTCAATGCCCTCTGGCAGTTCCTCTTCAAGAGTGCTTGCGTAGGTGAGGTCACCGAAGGCTCTTGCAAAATCAGGCTTTGCATAAACCGTCTGGAACATTGCACTGTGTTCGTTTGGCGGAGTGAAAAATCCGACAATCACTGCGTCCCTTACAACGCCCTGTGTGTTTGCGCCTGCAACAAGAACACTGTCTCCAACCTTCAGTTCTTCCTTAAAGAACTTGCTGAATTTTGTTTTTAACCTCATGTCAACAAGAATTTCATTTTCCTCTGAATGATAGTCAATGTTTCTTCCTTCAACAATGTGCTGGCCGCCGAAGGTTTTAAAGTAAGTGTCTTCTTCTCCTGCAAAAAGCATGAAGACAGGTGCATCTATAAAACTTACGCTGTCGTCGTCAAAGAGCTGTGCAAAATCAAACTCCAGACCCTTTACCATAAGAGCCTTTGCCGCAATAAGTTTTGTTGTTTCAGAAATTCCCTTTGTTCCGGCAAGTACCTTTTCAACTTTGTCCAGATCGCTTAAAGGAGGAATCTGTGGAATGTTACCCGTAAAGGAAGTTTCGTTTGCACCAAAAATATCTGCAATCATTCCTTCCGGAAGAGAAGCCCCTATTGTAATGTCACCTGTGTAGTTTGCACGAAAATCTCTTTCAAGCCCCCTGTTCACGGATTCAAGAAAGGAGTTTCCTAAAATTACAATTGCTGTTCCAAAGACAATGAAAAGAGCAATGATGATTGTTTTTGCCCTGTGTTCAGTAATGTTTCTGAGGGCAAGTTTTAAAATGACTCCCATCCCATTACTCCTTACCGTAGAAGTCGCTTCCTTCCTTGTATTCGTCGTTTACGATTTTTCCGTCAAGAAGGTGTACAACGTGGTCGCACATGTTTACGATTCGTGCATCGTGGGTTGAAAAAATAAAAGTTGTCTTGAGGTCAGGATCCTTGTTCAGCATTTTCATAAGGCTCAGTATCTGCCTGCTGTTTTCACTGTCAAGATTTGCTGTTGGTTCGTCTGCAAGAATGACCGGTGCTTTTGTTACAAGGGCTCTGGCAATTGCAACCCTCTGTCTCTGTCCTCCTGAAAGTTCTGAAGACTTGTGGTCTTTCCATTCAGTGAGGCCGACTTTTTCAATAAGGTAGTTTACCCATTCATCTTTCTGTTTTTTTGTAAAATCATCTACGGGACTTTTTGCAACCGGATTCTTTGATTTAATTACAAGAGGAAATTCAATGTTTTCGTAAACGTTTAAAACCGGAATGAGGTTGAAGGTTTGAAAAATAAAACCGATGTGGGAACGGCGCAGTCCTGTAATTCTTTTGTCCAGTTTTGCAGGAATTGACGTACGCTTCTTTTTTTTCTTAGAATCATTTTCTCCGTCACTGGAAACCCATCTTGAATCTTTTACTTCTGCTTCTGAAAGATTTACTCCCTTATAAACATCTGTGTCACCAATGATAACAGAACCTGAAGAGGGTAGGTCTATGAGTCCGATCATATTAAGAATTGTAGATTTTCCTGAACCTGACGGACCTGAAATTGCGGCAAACTCACCCCGCTCAATTTTAAAACTTACATCTTTAACCGCCTGAACTTC
>JAEEKM010000224.1 GCA_016282455.1 Treponema sp.
AAAAAGCCTGTCAGTATTTTTATTGAACAGCAGGGTAACTTAGGAAACATGTTCACAGGCGACCCGGCTGCAGCAGGCAGGTACATTGAATGCCGCATTCATCCGCTTGCAAAAGAGTTTCTTGTTACAAACCCTCATGTGACCCACTATGTTCCTAACTACGACGGACGCAGTGAAGAACCTGAAGTTTACCGTGCAAAAATTCCTATTGCACTTATTGTTGGTGCAGAAGGAATTGCAGTGGGTATGAGTACAAAAATTCTTTCCTACAACATTAAGGAAGTGCTTGAGGCTGAAAAGAAAGCCTTAAGAAATGAACCTTTCCAGATTTATCCAGATGTTCCCACCGGTGGTCTCATTGATGTCTCAAACTACAATGACGGAAACGGAAAGATTGTTACCCGTGCCAAGCTGGACATGAGTGATGAAAAGAAAATCATCATCACAGAACTTCCTCTTGATACAACTTCAAAAGATCTTCGTGCTTCCATTGATGCCGCTTACAAGGCTGGTAAAATTAAAATCAGTTCCGTAGAAGATTTTACCACTGACCACACTGAGATTGAAATTAAACTTCCCCGCGGTGTGTATGCAAAGGATGTGGAAAAAGCCCTCTATGCCTACACTGACTGCGAAAAGTCAATCAACTGCCAGATGCTGGTGATTAAAGACGGAATGCCTGTTACCATGACGGCTACCGAAATCATCAAGTATTATGCAAAGAAACTCACTGCCATTATAAAAGATGAACTTGAGTTTGAAAGAGGGGAGCTTACAGAAAAACTTCACCTGCGTACTCTGGAACGTATCTTTATTGAAGAGAGAATCTACAAAAAGATTGAACAGATGAAAACTCAGGAAACTGTTGTTAAGGCTGTTCTCAACGGCTTTAAGCCCTTTAAGGCAGAACTTATACGCGAAGTTACTGAAGAAGACGTGGACACTCTTTTAAAGATTCCCATCAGACGCATTTCTCTTTTTGACATAAACAAAAACAAAGACGAAGTGAACGTAATCAACAAGCGGCTCAAGGAAATTAACAGAAGGCTTAAGCATCTTACCGACTGTGCCGTTGAATACCTTGACGGAATGCTCTCTAAGTTTAAGCCTGAAGAACTGGAAAGACATACTCAGGTTGCTTCTTTCTCTGCCGTAGAGGTTAAGAAGATTGTTAAGAGAGACACCCCCCTGCGCTATGATGACAAGGGTTATCTTGGAACCGGCGTGAGTGGTGGTACTGAACTTCTTAAGGTTACTCCCTTTGATAGAATTTTCTTTATCAGAAAGAGCGGACTTTATTCTGTCTGTGATGTTCCCCAGAAACTCTTTGTGGACTCAGGACTCTGGTACTGTAATTATGCAGACAAGGAAATTATTTCCAAGGTCCTCTTTACCGTTATTTACCGTGACCCAAAAACTAAGTTCTGTTACATAAAACGCTTCCGTGTTTCAGGCTGGATTATGAACAGGGACTACCTTATGGCACCTGACGGAATGGAAGTGCTGCATGTGGACACAAGGGATAAATTCAGCTTTACACTTCACTTTGTTAAAAAGCCCAGACAGAAACTTCATGATGCAGAGTTTAATGCTGCTGATTTTGAAGAGAAGGGTGCAAAGACAAACGGACTTCGCCTTGAAAATCATGAGGTTGAAAAAATAGAAGTGCAGAGTGCGGACGGTCAGGCAGAACTCTTTAAGTAGGAGAATTACATGGCGGGAAAAAGACCTCTCTACCGTTATATGGTGACTGTGGTAAATGATTGTGTGCGGAGAAATATGGGAAAGGCTGTCTTTGTCATTTTTCTCTACAACTTCATTCAGTCACTTTTCTTCTCCGTGAGTTTTTTCCCCCTTATGCTTTCTTTAACAAAGGAAGAAGTTCCTGCTTTTTCCATGCAGGCATCTTCCTTTGCATTGCTTGCCCTTGCCCTGGTTGCAGACGGCATGCTCACTTTTGGTCTTTTTTCCATGATGAGCCGTATGTGTGAGAGAGCCTATGTTACAATGGGTTTTCTCTTTTATGGTTTTAAAAGTCCCAGACGTAAAAAAGTTTTTCTTCTTTCGCTTGTTACCGCACTTATACAGGTTGCGCTTGCCCTTTTGCTTGTGCTTTTTGTTTATCTTTCTAAGCTTGATGTAGCCGCTTTTCTTACGGAGCATGGAATTGAAAAGGCACTGGCTTTTGTAATTCCAGTCTACCTTGTGCTTCTTCTTCTGCTGCTTTACCCCCTTTCCATGACTCATGTGATTTTGTATTTACAGCCGGAACTCTCTGTCTGGCAGGTGATTAAAAAAAGTATTTCTCTTGTGACGGGAAACTTTTTTCACTACACGGGATATCTTATTTTTGCAATGGGAGTAAATCTTCCTTTTCTGGTGATTGTCTCCCTGCTGCAGACCTGGATTCCTTCTTCTGCAAACGGAAACGGCATGACGGAACTTCTCTCGCTTTTTCTTCATTTTGTTTCTTTTGTCTTACAGCTGGTTGTTCTGGTGCGGCTTTACTGTTCTATTCCTGTTTATGTTTTTTCTCTTGAAGGAAAATTTGTTTATTCAGAAGTTAATTCTGATGACGGACTGCAAATGATTTCTTCTTCTGAAATTGAGGATGCTTCGGAAGATGAGGACAGCGTGGATGGTACTTCTGAAAAGAAACCTGACTTCACTTCCGGAGATGAGTGACTCTTATGGACCTTCTTCTTGAACCTGCGGAAGCAACTCTGATTGTTAAGAACTCCCGTTTTCTTGCTGAACTTTTACCTGTTTCTTCACAGGCTGAAGCAAGGGAAATGCTGTGGCTTGCAAAAGAAAAATATTCAGATGCAACTCACGTGGTTCATGCCTTTGTTGTCGGACCCAAAGCAGAAACTAAGGGAATGAGTGATGACGGTGAACCTGGTGGAACTGCGGGACGGCCTGTTCTGGATGTGCTTTCCGGTAGTGGGCTTACTAATTGCATTCTCACTGTTACAAGATGGTTTGGCGGCACTCTTTTGGGCACGGGCGGTCTGGTTAAAGCTTACGGAGATTCTGCAAAAGCGGTTATTGCCCTTTGCAGGCGTGAACCTCTTGTTGAAAAAAAAATCTTTTCTTTTACGGCGGATTATGCTCTGTATGAAAGCCTTAAGAGACAGTTTTCTGCTTTTCATATTTCTTCTGTTAAGGAGGAATATGCTGCACAAGTTACCTGTTCCGGACAGATATGGGCTAGTGAAGGGGAGGCCTTTGCCGCACTGGTTAAGGATTTTTCACGGGGGCTTTGTCAGATTGAGTTAAGGAGTGTAAAGTGCATTTAGTGTTCATTCGTCATGGAGATCGGAGATGGGACTGCGCGCATCCCATCTCTACGAGTTTCTGCTTCGCATAAACTCGCAGGTTTAAGGAGTGTAAAGTGCATTTAGTTTTTATTCGACACGGAGATCGGAGATGGGACTGCTGCGCATCCCCATCTCTACGAGTTTCTGCTTCGCATAAACTCGCAGGTTTAAGGAGTA
>JAEEKM010000225.1 GCA_016282455.1 Treponema sp.
GTGCTTCTAAAATTCTTGCAGGTTATGTTGCCCCCTACAATGCTACTGTGATTAACCGTCTGATGGAGGCTGGTGCTATTCCTCTTGGCCGCTGTAATCAGGATGAGTTTGCCATGGGTTCTTCTACTGAGTATTCCAGCTATGGTCCTACCCGTAATCCTATTAACCGTGAGTATGTGTCCGGCGGTTCTTCCGGTGGTTCTACTGCGGCGGTTGCGGCAAATCAGGCTTTGTTTGCTCTTGGTACTGAGACCGGTGGTTCTGTCCGTCTTCCTGCAAGTTACTGTGGTGTTTATGGCCTTAAGCCCACTTACGGAGTGCTTTCCCGCTGGGGCGTTGTTGCTTACGGTTCTTCTCTGGACCAGGTGGGTATTCTTGGTCACACTCCAAAAGATATTGCCCTTCCTCTTTCTGTGATGTGCGGTGTGGATATGTATGATGATACTTCCGCAGATCTTCCGGAGGGTAAGTCTCTTGCTGACCTTTCTGCCTATACTGATTCTGAGTTTGCTTCCCTTAAGATTGCGGTTCCCAAGCAGTTCCTTGAGAGTAAGGGTCTTGATCCTGATGTGGCTAAAGTTTTTGAAGAGACTCGTGCCTGGTTTGAGGCTAAGGGGGCTAAGATTGATGTGGTGGATCTTCCCATTCTTGATGCTTCCATTGCCTCTTACTATGTGATTGCCCTTTCTGAGGCTGCAAGTAATCTTTCCCGTTTTGACGGTATCCGCTATGGTGCAAGAAAAGATAACGGGGAGGGCTATGATAAGCTTTATGTGGATACCCGCAGTGAAGGTTTTGGTCCTGAAGTTAAGAGACGAATTATTATTGGTAACTATGTTCTTTCTGAACAATTCTCCGGTTCTACCTACAAGAAGGGTATGAGTGTTCGTGCCCGCATTCAGCGTGAGGTGGCAAAACTTTTTGAGTCTTATGATTTGATTCTTTGTCCTACCTGTCCTACTGCTTCTTTCCGTCTAGGAGAGAAGGTGGATGATCCGCTTGAGATGTATTTGAGTGACCTCTTTACTACTTTTGTGAACCTTTCCCGCATTCCTTCCATTTCTGTTCCCTGCGGACATACTCATGGTAAGGGAGTTGAAGCCGGTATTACAAAGGGCTTTGACGGTGAGTTTGCTAAGGCTGCCCGTACAGGTAAGAGCGACAGTATGCCGGTGGGAATCCAGTTTGCAGGACCCATGTTCAGCGAAAAGAAAATCCTGCGTATAGCCCAGGCTTGGGAAGCAGATCATATAGGATGTGGATGCCCTGTCGCTGAATGAGCCATGGATGGCGAAGTGTTTGTTTTGAAAATGAACTGCGAGTTTTGCTTTAGCAAAACTCGGGTTTCCAGGCTGCAGGAGGCAGGCTGGAAAACTGGATGTCCAGTCGCTGAGTAGTCAGACTGAAAAACTTCAAATATATAGGCCGGAGAGTTTATGTGAAAAATGCATGATCTTTCCGGCTTTTTTTTGCAAATATAGAAATTCCGCATTAAAATAAGTGTTAAGGAGTTTTATATGAATAAATTATTTACAAGAAAAATTTTTCTACTTCTTTTCTGTCTTTCTATTTTTGCACTTGCTTCCTGCGCAAAGAAAGACATGCTTTCCCTCTGGAATGATCAGTCCCTTTCCAAGCAGACTCTTGTTTCCTACGTTGAGTCGGTTACCAAAAAAGGTTCTGCAGATTATATTCCCTTAGAAAGGCGTATTGCAGTTTTTGATGTGGACGGAACTTTGTTCGGCGAAACCGATCCCATCTACTTTGACTGGATTATGTACACTTACCGTGTTCTCGAAGATGAGTCTTACAAAGATCGTGCAACAGAAGAAGAGATTGCCCTTGCAAAGGAAATTAAAGAAGCAATGGCAACAAGGAAAATCCCTGCCGGTATGGAAGAGGCTCATGCTCATCTTATGCCACAGCTTTTTAAGGGAATGACTGTAGAAGAGTTTAAGGATTATGTCCGTGCCTTTATGGAACTTCCTGCTCCCGGTTACAATAACATGAAAAGGGGAGAAGCCTTTTATGAACCCATGAAGCAGGTGGTAAACTATCTTCTTGCAAATAATTTTACGGTTTATCTTTGCAGCGGAACAGACAGAATTACTGTGCGTACTCTTGTAGAAAATGTTATTCCAGTCCAACCCAGACAGATTATCGGAACAGACAATACTCTTGTTGCAAGCGGGCAGAATGGTGTTGACGGACTTGAATATGTCTTTACAAAAGATGATGTAGTTACCCTTGGCGGAAACTTTATTGTTAAGAATGTGAAGATGAACAAAGTTTCTGTAATTGCACAGGAGATCGGAGTGCAGCCGGTTCTGTGTTTTGGTAATTCTTTTGGTGATGAAAGCATGGCAAACTATGTGGTAAATAAAAATGAATACAAGAGTGCTTCTTTCATGCTTCTTTGTGATGACACCGTTCGTGAATACGGTAAACCCGAAGCGGCAGAAAAAATGAAGAATGCCTGCGCACAGAACGGATGGGTTCCTGTTTCCATGCGGGATGACTGGAAAACCATTTACGCAGAAAAGATTACTCGAAAATAAATGTGTGCTGGTAAGCGTTCCGCAGCTTCGCACGAGAGCCTTGGTTGTTGAGCCTGCGGTCCCTGAGCCCTGTCGAAGGGTCGAAACACAACCACCGCTTTATGTGGTGGTAAGCGTTCCGCAGCTTCGCACGAGAGCCTCAACCACCGCTTTGTGAGGTGGTTTGTGAATTTACTTTGGTAAGGTTCACAAGCCACCTTTCTTTTTTCAGAAGAAAATGTGCAATTATTGTTTTAGGAAAGTCGCTGAGTTTTGAAAAAGTGTAAAGGGCGACAGGTCCCATTTGTGTAAGGAAAGTGAGCACAATCATTATGCCAAGAAAAAGCAGGTTTCCTACCGTGTCGCAGATTGCACCTGTTTTTGTGTCACCACCTGAGCGGGTTATTGCAAACTGTGCATTTATTAAACCCCAGAGCGGAAGGTAAAGCGAGGCCACCATTATAAGCCCGAAGGCATATTTTCTTGACGTAAGGGAAAGGTTTCCGAAAACAACAGGAATGAGGAAGGTCGTAAGAAAACCAAAAAGCATGAAGACAAAACCGAATATAAGTGCGCCTGTAATAATCCAGTTTTTGTAACTGCGGCATTTTTCCATGTTTCCTGCACCAAGTTCCATTCCCATTATTACACCGGTGCTGGTTGTAATTCCGCCCATGCTGATAAAGATTAAGTTTGCAATTGCAAAGCCTGCTGCCATGCCTGAAACTACATCTGCACCTCCGCGGGTGTTGTAAAGGGCATTTGAAACAGTTTCGCTTATGACCCAGAAAAGTTCTGAGTAAAGAATCACCACTGATTTTTTTAGAATTGTAAAGGCAAGGTTTAGTCTGATTGAGAAGAACTTTTTTATGGGAAAGAGAAAGTCCGGTTTTTTTATGCTTATGTAAATCAGAAAAATTAAAAGTTCTGAGGCACGTGCAATTACGGTTGCATAACCAGCCCCTGCCACTTCAAGACGGGGAAGACCTAAGTGTCCGTAGATTAAAAGCCAGTTAAAGAAAGTGTTTACCAGTGTTGCAAAAACAGAAATGAAAAGGGGAGCCTTCACCATTTCTATTTCCCTTAGGGAAGTTGCAATTGACTGTGAGAAGACTGCAAAGATAAATGAGAGTGCCACTGCGCGGGAATATATCTGACTCTGGTCAAGGATTGCATCTGCGTCTACATTTTTTGTTACCATGAGCCAGAAGAGTTTTCTCGGAGCTGCAAAACAAAGGAGTGAAATGGCAATTCCCAGTAGGCCCGTTACAATCAGCTTGAATCTGAAAACCTGCTGCATGCCTTCTTTGTCACCGGAGCCGCGAAACTGACTCATGAAAATGCCGCCTGAGGAACA
>JAEEKM010000226.1 GCA_016282455.1 Treponema sp.
TACAATTACGGCTTCTTTACTGTAGGTCATGTATTTTTCAAGATGAACAGTTTTTACAAATTCACTCTGGCCTTCAACAAATCTTACTGTGTTTGAATAGTCAAAATAAACTTTAGAAGCACCGTAAACTGCATTTAATCCTTCAGAAACATTACCCTCTTCATCCTTTGCAACTGTAAAGGCTCCCATTAAAGACATGTCGTAAGCAGGAGTATCAAAGGTTATAGTTTCCAAATAATCAACTGAACCATTATTATAACCTTCCACATTCATAATTGCATTTTTCTGCTCATCTGTAAGGAAGATAATATCCATGTGTCCGTTCAGCAAATCAAACTGTTCGCGGGGCATGGTAATCTTATAGATATTTGTTTCATTTGCACTTGTATCTTTTACCTCTGCAACTGCAATGTCCTTGGCCTCTACTTTGTCACCTTCAAGGAACTCATCCTTTTTCTCAAAGTTCAGCTGGTCTTCAAATTCCTTGTCGTACTTAAAGTCTACTTTATCAGAGAAATCAGCTGCAAAATTAACATCGTCAAAAGTACCGCCAATAAGATTAATTTCCTTAACTCCATCTTCAATCGTCAAATCCTTTACCTGAGATTTTTCAGCAGTCTCTGTATCAGTTTCGTCAAATTCTACAAAAGTAAAATCCTCTGCACCTTTTTTAAGAAGAAGGCTGTCGATTACAGACTTGTTCATTCCGCTTCCCATGAGAAGTGAAAGGTCAGATGCTGTGCTGAACTTTTCTACAGTACATCCTTCAAGTTTAAGTGAAAGGGCTCCGTCTCCAAACTTTTTAAAAGCATTTGCAACACTTTCTGTGGAGTCTGCGCCTCTTGCAAGAGAACGGGAACTTTCGGTTTCTATAACTTCAATTTTTGCATTTTTGAAATTTTTAAGAGTCACTTCACCTGCCACATCTTTGCTCACGTTAAGGGTAAGGCCTTCAATGCCGCTTCCGTTAACGGTAATTGCCTTGCTAAGGGTAATTGAGGCCCCTGCTTCAAACAGAGAAGCATCAAGGGTAACTTCCCCTCCGGCCGCAGTTATGTCAATCTGCTCCTGCAGGCTGGTTGAATTTCCGCCTGGAGTAACAGATGAACCCGGGGTGTCAGGACATCCCATAAATACGAATGCAAATAATGAAGCAGCGGCTGTCATTAGCGCAAGACGTGTCTTTTTCATATTTTCCCTCCTGGAAACTGCCGTTTTTTGGGTAATGGCAGCTTCAAGTTTTTAAAATTTTATAAAATGATAAGGCAGGTCTAGCACAGAATTAGCACAAGATTGAAAAAAATCCGTCACCAATCAGCACAAATGTTAAAAAAAACAGCACAAAATGCGCACAGAAAAGGAATGACAAACTGGTATTTTTATGGTATAATAGAAGAATGTCAGTTTTTGGAAGAATTATTGATAAGTACAAAGAGACTTATTATATTCCCCCTCAGGAACTTGATGATTTTGCAGAAACCAATAGAATTCACCTGCTTGTTGTTTCACCTCTGCTTTTTCTTTTTGGAATACTGGATTTACTGGCAATTATTTTGCTGCATCACTCCGAACTGGGAAATTACGTTACATCTCTGGTTTATTTTGGGGCTTTTACTATTGTAAGCCTTTTTTCGTGTTTATATTCAAAAACCATAAAGGAAGGAAAAAAGAAAGGAAGGGGTTTAATTGTTGCTAAGAATGTTCCTTTCTATATATTAATGTTTTTTTCCTTTGGGGCAGGCTTATATAACTTTTATATTCTGGGACAGCATTTTAACGGGGTAATGGCCACTTTTCTTACGGGTTTTCTTTCACTTTTTCTTTTTTCTTTTTCTCCTCTGCCCTTTTTTGTGGGAATTACTGCTTCTACCGCCCTCATGGCACCAGGAATATTGGAAAGTTTTGGTCTTACTGGTCTTGCTGACACAATTCTTGTTTCCATTCTGATGTTCTGCCTTTCTCTTTACAAACGTCGTACTGAGAAAAAACACCTGCTTCTTCTTAACAAGCAGAAAAATCACCTGGAAGTTAAGACTTTTGGAAACTTTACCATTATATATGAAGGAAAGGTTGTTCATTTTTCACGTACCAAGTCTAACGAACTTATGGGCTACCTGGTTTACAAAAACGGAACTTCTGTAAATACTAAGGAGCTGATTTCCGTACTCTGGGGCGACAGGGCAGATTCTACCCGTTACGGCAGCAGTTTTCGCAATCTGATTGTAGATATTAAACATACGCTTGCTGAGCTTGAAATACAGAACTTCTTTATTGCAGAATATAATAACTTCCGCATTAACCCCGAAGCGATTAAATGCGACTACTATGATTTTCTTGCGGGTAAGCCAAATTCGCTTGATTCTTTTGCGGGGGAATTCATGAGTCAATTCAGCTGGGCAGAAGATGTGGCGGGGTTTTTGGAAATGAAGGTAATGGGAGAAAGCTGACGCTTTCTCTGCGAGTTTCCGCTTCGCGAAAACTCGGGTAAATGCCTGTTATGGGAGAAAGCTAGGACATTTCTTTTTGTAAGGCGATTACTTCTTCCAAAGTAAGTCCCTGCGCCTGGGCTATTTGTGCAGGAGTACCAAGATTCATCTTTAGCAGATTGCGGGCAGCTGAGATTTTTGTGTCCCGGGCACCTTCCTCACGTCCTTCCTCTCTGCCCTCATTGTAGCCGTCCTGGTAGACGTTTTTTTCGTAGACTTCCTGATCAAATTCTGCTAAATAAAATCCCATAATCTGACTCCTTTCCCGCCTGAAAAATCCGTCCAGCAGATTTTCGCTGATTGCCCAGTCCACGGCAGTGTCGGCTGCTTTTTCCAGTGACAGGCCGGCTTTTTTGTTCTGCTTGACTTTTTCGATGAACCTGCCGTAATCTTACAACGGTTTGCAATTTTGTTGATGTGTTTTGTTGTGATTCTGATGTAAGTTAATTACAGTATGGGGCCATTAAGGCTATCCTTACTTTCATTGCACACTGTGA
>JAEEKM010000227.1 GCA_016282455.1 Treponema sp.
CACTGTTTTTCTGCCTTACGGGAGAAGGTTACGCATACGGGTTTTAAGACATCATTTTCTGTGTATGGGTTTTCGATTGAGAGGGTTTTTTCCGGGAGTGAGAGTCCTGTAAGGGAAACAATCAGAAGAACTATAAGAACTCCTGCAAGGCTCACGGTAAAGGTCTGCCAGAAGTGATTGTTTACAATCTTTTTCTTTTTTTCCGGTGAACTGCTGTCGGTTTTATAAGCCGGGTTTATGACATAAGCAGATCTTTCGCCTGAATAAAATTCAAGTTCCATCAGTTTAATGGAGGAATAGAAAAGGTGAAGGGCGCCAAAACCAAGTGCAAAGTTTATCCAGGAAAATCCGTAGGAGGTAAGAATTAACACAACTCCTATTGCAGGAAGAACAAAATAGAAAATCAGTGAGATGAGAACATTGAGGGCAAGTTTCTTTGCATTCTGCAAAAGCATTGTGAGGGTTATGAGACCTGGTAAAAGTCCAAGCACAATTCCCATCACATACAGGGTGCTTCTGTGGTAAAGATTGTTTTCATCAAAATAATAAAATAAATCTGTGAACTGACTTACTATTGTAAGGAGGATTCCTGCAAGGCATAAAAAGAGAACAATAAAAAGCTGAATGGGTATTCCGTTTTTTACTGCTGCTTTGGGATTTAAGAGAATTGTAAAACTTAAGCGGGACTGTTTTATGAATTCACAGACATAAAAGCAAAAGAAAAAGGAAATTGAAAAATTACATATGAATACACTAAAGTTGCTCAGTCTTACCATGTACCAGCCGACATTGCTTGTGTTGCCGCGGTAAATGTAGGCTAAGGCATCAAAGAGAAGAAGAAAACCTGTGAAAAACTCAATAAAGATAAGGGTGCGGCGTCCGTTTCTTTTTAATCTGTGACCGGAAAACAAAAAAACTCCGGCCTGAAAGCAGAAGAAAGAGAGAATAAGAAGAATTGCTATGCTGATGATTCTTGTAAAGTCAGTCATGCTAAAATTTCCCGAAAGTGCTGTTCTTTACTATTATAGCAGTAAGATTGAGAAATTTAAAGAAGAAAATGTGTTTTAAAGGAAATTGAGGTTTAGTAGCGGGAGATTTCTTTTAGGGGGACTGCGTTTTTTTGGGTAACTGTGCAGCCGGGGGTGACTTTTACTTTTTCAAACCAGCCCTGGGGGACTTCCAGTGCGTAGCGGACATAGACTGAACTTGGAATGTCGCTGGTGTCAAAGGGCTTCATGTCGTGGAGTTCCTGAATGACTCCCCGGCTGTCAATGTAGGCAATGGAAAGGGGGTGGGGAGTGTCTTTCATCCAGAAGCGGAGTTTCTGGTCGCTGGTAAAGGCAAAGAGCATGCCTGTTCCATCCGGAATGTGTTTCCTTTTCATGTAGCCCCAGTTGCGTTCTTCCTGGCGTACGGCAAGTTCTGCAACAAGAGTTACGCTGCTTCCGTCCTGTCTGGTAAGGACAAGTTCTTCTTTTTGAAGTTTATATTTTGCTCCGCTGCAGGAAGCAAGTGAAGGGAATGCAAAGAGCATAAGCAGCAGAATAAAGCTTAAGTGACTGCGGGGAGATGTTTTTTTATTCATGAAAATACCTCTTAAAGTCCCTCAAGAAATAAATCCCGGCTCATTTCCTCACCGCTTTTTAATACACGGCTTTCTTCCTTGAGTTTGTCCGAGATTTTTTTGTCTGTGTATTTAAGGGTAAGGGGGCGTTCAAGCGTCATGGTAACCGAATCGTTCTGCCAGAGACTTTTTTCGGGGTTTAAGGAATCGGGGGAACCGTATTTATCGCAGAGGGTAGAGAAGATGGAATAGTGGTCCATTCTTGTCTGCCGTACATTTACTGTGATGATGTAGAGCTTTCCTTCGTAAAACTGAAAGTAGCATTTTTCCAGAAAAGACCAGGGGGCAGTGCGGGAAGTGTCTGTTTCAATTAAAGAACGGTTTTCTCCGGGTAAAAGGGAAACATCCCTGTCGCCCCTGAATCCAAACTGGGGATCTTTTTTAAGGGCCTCTTTTACTTCTTCCATGGTCATGCCAAGAGTAATGTTATGGTAGCCGGAAGGAAGGGCTTCTTTTGCGGTGAGGGTGCCTGAAACGAGAATAAAAATCAGAGGGATAAGAAGTACCTTTCTATTCATTCTGTCTCTTTGAATTCTGTTTTCTGTAGAAGGCTGCCTGTTTGATGAGTTCAGGAACATCCGGAACTACAATCACTCCGCCCACAAATTTAATGTGCTGGTCTGTGCCAAGCTGGGTTTGTGCCAGGTACTGGTCTTTTTCGGGAATACCGCAGAGGTTCATAATGTCCTGAGGAGTGTAGTCTGTTCTGTAAGACATGCCGCGTGCAACGGAAACCTTTTTGTTTTCCAGCTGAAGGGCAAGCATGTCAATCATACGGGCACGGGGTTCCTGCAGCTGTGTGTTTGCAAGCTGACGGTACATTGACCAGAGGCGGTCTGCAAGAACAATTGTGAGTTTTGAAATGTACTGGGGCTGGGTGGCTACCATCTGGTTAAAGTTTGTGCGGTTAATCACCATGAGCTTGCAGTTTTCATAGGCAATTGCACTGGCGGAACGGAGGCTGTCGTCAAGCAGGGCCATTTCTCCGAACATATCGCCTTTTTTAAGCAGGGCCAGCATGATTTCGTTTCCGTTTACAACCTTAACGATTTTTACGGAACCGTCCTGAATTACAAACATGTCACCGCCGGTCTGTCCCTCGGAGAAAATCATTGAGTCTTTGGGGTATTCCCTGAGCATGTCTTTTGTGGGTTCAAAATAAACCGCATGGCTTCTGGGCTTTAAGGCAGCGAATCTTTTTGCAGCCTGATCGTAGAAAGTTCCTGAATTACCTACTTCCTTTAAGTACTGGTAGTAACAGAAGGTTGCTACGTCAAGCATGTCTTTTTCTTCGTAGAACTCACCGTTTGTAAAGAGCATTTCCGAAGAAGTAATGGAAGTGTCCTTGAGGGTGATTTTTGCAAGGTTGTCGTTGAGTCCGCGCATTTCACGGGCAAAGGCACGAACAATCTTTAATGCCACTGGAGTGTTTTTTTCGATGAGTTCAGGGTACTGGTCACGGCGTACTACGATTGCACTTACGTCAGAGAGAGCCACAACACTTTCTGTCTGGCTGTGTCCTGCCATGCAGGAAATAACTCCCACGAAGTCTCCGGGACCAAGCATGGTTGGAGCGTTTCCTGGAATGGGAGTTTCATGGTAACTCTGAACGCGACCACTCTGAATAATATAAAATCTGTCATTTGCAGGAGTTCCTTCAATCAGAATGAAAGAATTCTGCTTAAAATTCGCAAAAGATAGATGCAGCATCTCTAACACCTCATGGTTTCGCTTCTAGTATCGGCATTTTTTTCCGTTCAGTTGACGAAAATTATTTCATTCTCCAGTTTAAATCCTGTTTTTTTGAAAACAGCATCCTGAACTGTCTTTACAAGGCCTGCAATATCACTGGCTGTGGCATTGCCGGTATTGATTATTATGTTTCCATGCCAGGGTGCAACCTGTGCCCCTCCGTTTTTCATGGATTTTAGTCCGCATTCATCTATAAGGACACCGCTTGGTTTTCCAAAAGAACGGTTGTTCTTAAAAACGCTTCCTGCACTTGGAGCAGTAAAGTGCCCCTTGTCCTTCCGGTTCTGGATGTAGCCCTGGTTTTCTTCCATAAGAAGTTTGCTGTCTCCCGCTGGAAGTTTCCTGAGCGTTACGGAAAGGATTATGCACTTCTTTTCCATAAAGGGGGAATGTTTGTAACTCCAGTCCTCCTCTTTAATATGATACACTTGAAAAGCGCTTTCTTCAATGGTGGAATTGTTTTTTTTGCATATTTTGTCCATGTCCAGGTAACGCACGCTTTCTATTACTTCGGAGAAACTTTTGTCATAGCAGCGGGCATTCATGTAGCAGGCACCCCCTGCTGTTCCCGGAAGCCCCGCAAAGTTTGTAAGACCGGCTATTCCCTTTTGGGCGGCAAAATCTGCAAGGTCACAAGTATTTACTCCTGCGCCCGTAACAATCTTTCCGTTTTCTATGCAAATCTGGTTTATGGAAGTAAGGGAAAGAATCATGCCCTTAAAGCCTGAGTCAGCAAAAATAAGGTTTGAACCTCCCCCAAGAATGTAATAGGGAATTTTTTCTGAGACTGCAGTTTCTACTGCCTTGAAGAGGGAAGCTTCGTCTGAGGGTTCTACAAATAAGGCGGCTTTACCACCAACTTTCATGCTTGTGTGAAGGGAAAGGTTTTCGTCAAACAATATGCGGCCGTTAAAGCCTTTTGTCTTCTTGAAATTTTCACCTATTTCCCGTATGCTAGGAGCCATATTTACTATTATAAACCAATTTTTAATAAAAAGCGAGGGGGCTTACTATGCCGTTACGTTTATATAATACAATGGGCCGCACAATGCAGGAATTTGTTCCTATCACACCAGGTTACGCAGGATTTTACGGATGTGGTCCCACCGTTTACAATTATGCACATATCGGAAACCTCCGTGCCTATGTGTTTCTGGACACCCTTGACCGTACCCTTACCTATCTTGGTTACGACAAAAAGCATGTAATGAATATTACGGACATAGGTCATCTTACCGGTGATGCTGATGACGGCGAAGATAAAATGCTCCGTACTGCCCAGGAAAGGCATCAGAGCGTGCTTGATGTGGCTCAGTTTTACACAGATGCATTTTTTGCAGACATGGATGCCCTTAACATCAGAAGACCGGATGTAGTCTGCAAGGCAACAGACCATATTCAGGAAATGATTGAACTTATTAAGAGGATTGAAGCAAACGGACACACCTACATGGCAGGCGGAAACCTCTACTATGACGTTACCACTTACGAGCATTACGGTGACCTTGCCCAGCTTAATCTTGACGAACTTAAGGCAGGAGCCGGTAAACGGGCAGTGGTTGTAGTAGACGAAAACAAGCGCAATCCCCATGACTTTGTTCTCTGGTTTACAAAAAGTAAGTTTGAAAATCAGGCTTTAACCTGGGATTCTCCCTGGGGCAGAGGATATCCCGGCTGGCACATTGAATGTTCTGCAATGAGCATGAAGTATCTGGGAGAGCATTTTGACATTCACACCGGTGGAATTGACCATGTTCCCATTCACCACACAAATGAAATTGCCCAGAGCGAAGGTGCAACCGGAAAAAAATGGGTAAACTACTGGCTTCACAATGAGTTCCTTATTCTGGAAGGCGGAAAGATGAGTAAGTCTAAGGGACATTTTGTTACCCTTCAGACAAGTCTCCCTGCAGAAAAGGGCTTCTCCCTCAAGGACAAGGGCTTTGAACCTTTAGACTATCGTTTCTTCCTTTTGGGAGGTCATTACAGAAAACAGCTGGTATTCTCTCTGGATGCACTGACTGGTGCAAAAAACGGAAGGGCTGCCCTCATACAGAAAATTGTAAAACTTGCTGCAAAAGAAAATATTACTTTAACGACTGGAAAAGAATGGGCTAAGGGAGAGGCAGATAACCGCACAGGTTTGTCTGAGAGTGCAAACAAACATCTGGATGCATTTAAAGCCGCACTTGAAAACGACCTTATGACTCCTGTTGCCTTGAGCTGCATCAGTAAGGTAATAAAAGATTCTTCCCTTTCTGCAAAAGAAGCACTGGAACTTATTGACCGCATGGACAGTGTGATTGGCCTTAAGCTGATTGAAAGTTCTGCAGAGGAACAGAAGAAAGTTATTGAACTGGAAGCCAAACAGAATGTAGCTTTTGATCACAGCGGTGACCCTGAGGCTGCAGAAATTGATGCCCTTGTAGCAGAGCGGGTTTCTGCAAAAAAGAATAAGGACTTTGCCCGGGCAGACCAGATTCGCGATGAACTTACCAGAAGGGGTATTGTTGTAACGGATACTCCAAAGGGTCCGGTTTGGACAAGAGCCTAGTTTTTTAGGTAAGCACTTTCTATTCCAGAATCGTAATCTCTACCCGGCGGTTAATTGCCCTGCCTTCCTCTGTGTCATTTGCGGCAAGAGGACGGTCACTTCCCCATCCCCTTACTATAAAGGAAGCCTGGCTTACCCCCCGCTTTGCAAGTTCTTCTGAAACTTTACGTGCCCTTTTTTGTGACAGGGGTTTTTCGTTAGTTCTGTCTCCGGCTCTTGCAGTGTGGCCTTCTACAAGAAACTGTGAGTTAGGAACTAGTTTTAAGACACTGGCAATTTCATCTAAACGCTGGTATTCCGAAGAAAGAATTTCATCTGAGTCCGGTTTAAAACGGATGTCCCGTACGCTTAAGCGAAGCCCCGCCGGTGTTTCTTCCACAACCATATTTTTCTTTTTTGCACTTGAGATGACTGCGCTTTTCCCTCCGGAAGAAGAGCCGCTTTTTCCTTCAAAGGTACCGCCTGCTTTTTCAGGAGTCGTGTCGGGAACAATCGTGTAGCTTAAAGCGCTGCTTTCTTTTGCAGAAGCAGTGTTTACCATTGCAATCCTGTTCAGGGCAGGAATAATTTTTTCCCTTTCCACTGCCGGCGGGAATTCTGTAAAGAGACTGATTGTTCCTTTAAAGCGCACCTGACTTTTGTCTGAGAATACAAAGGTTTCGTCTACCTGATCCTGCACAAGTATTGCTTCTCCGGTTTCTTTAAGAACAATTATTTCTGCCTTGTGACCTCCCTGGGCGCGGACTAAATCCATGTCTCCGGAAGGGTCAATGTGAGAGCCGCCGTAACTGGTCTGCCAGGAAGCATGCAGGCGGTAAACTTCTTTTTCATGGTATATTTCTTCTCCTGCAAAAGTGTAAAGAACCAGCATTTCCATGCGGGTAAAAATGCCCTTGTTAAGCGGGTCAACGGAACGTTCTGCAAAAGCGGACCATTCATCTCCTGGCTTAAGGCTTTCTTCGGGAAAAGTAGGAAAACTTCTAAAAGAGGGGTAACCCCTGTCTTCTATCATGGTGACTCTTCCTTCCTGCGAGATTCTGAACTCAGAAGGAATGGAATCGTGAATGCCCTGGGCTGCATTTGCACCGTTTCTTTTTGTGGCTTCAAGAACATAAAAACTTCCGTCGTACCATCTTTCTTTTCTTAAGGGGTCATCAGGCAAAAGATCTGCGGGGCATGCTTCAGGGCTTATAAAACTCCTCACTTCTCTTGAAGTAAGACCTGTGTATTTTCCGTTTACATAGCGCAGAAGATTTGTTCTTTCCACAAGAGAATAGCCGCCTTTCCCATGGTAGGTCAGATGAACCTGACTGGTCTGACCAAAGACGGGACCTGCAAATAATAAAGAGGCTGCCAGTAATAAAATGACTGAAAAAGTTTTCATATAGAACATTGTAACACAGAAAGAGGTTTCCTGCTCTAATAATCCTTTTCTTTTTTCCGATAAAGAAGATATGAGCATTAACGAGCTTATTCCCCTCTGCATTGCCGTAATAAGCGACTGGCGTGTCATTTTCATTACCGTCCTCACGATTATTTTTATTGCCCTTGCAAAATATGTGCAGAGGTACCGCAAAAAGCCGCCCCGGGTTCGTGTAAAAAAAGCTGAAGCTAAAGCCCCGGCAGAGAAAGCTGCCCCTGCCGAAGGGGAAGCCGCCTCCGAAGATAAAGCTGCCGCAGCAAAGTAAGGGCTTTTTTTGTAAGGTCTATTTTTCCCTTCCATGGAAAAGAGCATTTATAAATGTATTTCTCTTTTAAAAGTGACTGGAGTATTTCTTCCATGTCGCTGTGTTCCCAGATGTTTATTCCGCAGCTTTTTCTGTCTTTTGCATTAAAGCATTTTATCAGCTCGGGAATAAGTTCTGCAGAGGAATAGACTTTTCTGTGAAAAAAAATAAATTTTAACGCCTGACTTCCGTCTTCTGCAAAAGGAGCAGGACCTCCCCTCTTACACACGTCACAGCCTTCGCAGGGGGCTTCTTCTCCGCCAAGTGCATCAAGAAGAACCTGTCTTCTGCAGGTAGAACTTTCTGCAAAACTCATAAGCACCCGGCCCCTGTGGTTTAAGTCCAGTTTTTTTCTTTCTTCACTATCATTCGGGCTCCAGACAAGGGTTGCAAGGGCAAGTCCTCCGTCACGGGCTGCACGTCCGGCTTCCTGAACATAAGCTTCTGCGGTAGGAGATGCTTCGTAGTGAAGGACTGAACGCACGTTTTTTTTGTCCACTCCCATTCCATAGGCACATGTACAGCAGAGAATGGCATCTTCTTTGGGATGAAACCATTTTTCTATGGCAGTTTTTTCTTCTTTTTCAAGCCCTGCATGGTAAAACCTCACTTTGTCGTTTCCGTAGCAGCTCATAAGTTCCCTTGCCATATCTTCTGTTTTGTTTCTAGTTCCGCAAAAAATAATCAGGGGTTTTTCTGCTTCGAGGGCAAGTTTTACAACTGCGCGTTTTTTTGCCATGGCATTTATTACCCTGTAATGGATATTGGGCCTGTCGCTGTCGCTTCTTACTACATGAACTTCTCCGCCAAAAAGCACCTGTGAAACTCTGGAAAGTACGGCGGGGGATGCAGTTGCAGTAAAGGCGGTAACAACTTTTACACCCAGGTCTTCTATAATTTTTCCAAGAGTAAGGTAGGCTGGCCTGAAAGTGTCTCCCCATTCACTTACGCAGTGGGCTTCGTCAATGGCAATGTGGCTTATCTTGCATTCCCTAAGTCGTTTTATAAGAGAAGGGTTTTGAAGAACTTCCGGGTTTGCAAGAATGATTTTTGCCCCTGATTTAATGCGCTTAAAGTTTTCGTTTTTTTCTTCTTCACTCATGCCTCCTCTAAAAACAACGCTTTCAAGTCCTCCTTCGTCCATGCGCCTTTTCTGGTCTGACATAAGGGCTAAGAGGGGGTAGAGAACAAGGGTCGCCCCTTTTAAAAGCAGGGCTGGTGCAAGAAAACAAAGGGATTTCCCTGCACCTGTAGGCAAAAGGACTATCTGTCTGCCACGGTAAACCACATCCCGCAGTTCCAGGGAGTTTTCATTTTCACCTTCACCTTCGGGAGGGAGGACCTCTTCTTCCATGGCGGCATCCAGAATATTCTGAACCACAATCCTCTGCCAGGGGAACAAATACTTAATTCCAAAAGCCGCATTAACCGCCTGTGTAACTGCATCCGTAAAGTCATCTTCACTTTCCATTTATTTACCTCTTTTTTTTGAACGGAATCCTTCTTTCCACGGGCAGACTCATCCTCTTCTGCAACCGTGTTAGCATTCCAGACGCCACCCCGTGCTCCGGGGTTCCGCTTTCGCTCCATTGCCTTGCGGCAACGGTCAGGACCGCCCCTGCGCCCGGGCGTAAGTTCTTAATATATATATGGGGGTAAAAGGTGCAGAAAGGACAAAAAAAAACAAATTTTTCTTAAAAAAATCTGAAAAAAAGAAGTTTTTGCTTGATAATGGCCTTTTTACAAGATAAAATATAAATATCAACTTAATTCATTAAGGAGAAAAAGAATGAAAAAGACACTCGCAGTGGTTGCTCTTCTTGCAACCGCACTTACAATGGCAACTGCAAAGGGAGCACCTGTTCTCTTCGCACATGGATTCATCGGTGACACCGCTCTTGGCGGAACATTTGCTGGCGATAATGCAGAAAAAGCAGATTTCGGAAAGAGCCTGGACTTTGGTGGTGGTATTGCCCTCAACTTCGCTGTAGCAAGCATTTTTGGAATTTCTGTTGGTGCTGACTTTAACTACAACCAGATTGGTTATGTTTCAGAATCTGGTCCTACTCTTGGAGTTACAACAAAAACAGAATACTCTTACAACTATATGTCAATCGACATTCCTCTTATGATTACTGCACGTGCCAAAAAGTTTAACTTTGCTTTTGGTCCAACTTTCTCTCTTCCTCTTGGGGAGATCAAAGGTGCTGGAACAGCAACAACAACTTCAGATGTTCTTGGAACAAGCACTAATAATCTGTCATCAGCAAGCACAATCTCAAGCCCATTTATCTTTGGTCTTAAGTTTGCAGCAGGATACGAACAGCGCATGGGTATGCTCCGTGGCGTAGTCGGCCTCAACTATCAGCTTGACCTTATGCCAGTTAAGTTTAAGAATTCAAGTGGTGACGAGTACGAATTTGCAACACGCCGCGCACTTAACGTGGACATTGGTGTAAAACTCCCCCTCAAGTTCTAATTTTAGCAGCCTGTTAAAGAGAAGCTAAAAAAATGAGCCGTGTTTATCCAGTTCACCTTTACACTGGGAAACACGGCTTTTTTATCGGCCGGCCTCTCTGTCGTATGTCCTCTGTCTTTCCCATTCCATGTACTGCATTCTCCATTGCGTGTTGTGCTTCGCGTCCTCTGCGAGAGTGGCAATTCTTTTTTACGAAGTACCTCTATTTTTTTGCACTTTTGTAGGATCCTAACTGATATTCTTCCTTAGCTCCAAAACTTTTTCCAGAGGCAGTGAACAGCACTCGGCAATTACTTCAGGAGAAAGATTTGTTTTTGAAAGCAAGTTTTGTGCAGCTTCTGTAGCTTTTTGCAAAGAGCCTTCAGCACGCCCCTCCTCCCTGCCGGCCTCTCTGTCGTATGTCCTCTGTCTTTCCCATTCCATATATTGCATTCTCCATTGCGTGTTGTGCTTTGCGTCCTCTGCAAGAGTGGCAATCCTACCTGTGAAGTCATCAGAACTCCTGTTGGTGGTTAGGAGTTTCAAGAAGGCTTTACTTCTGTTGTCTTCTATTTTATCACAGTTCTTTGCAACAAAGAAGTACTTTTTTGCCCGGTCGTTGAGTTTTATGCTCGGATTATGCTGACATGTGTTCTCAAAAACGTAAACAGCTTCCCCTTCGTGGAAAATATCATCCATGCAGATAAAGATGATGAAAGAGTCTTTCAGCTCAGAATACTTCTGCCCGGATTTCAGGGAATCCACATCAATCACACCCTGGTAGTAGCGGGCCCGTTCTGGAAGTTCCTTTGTGTCAATTGACTGTATTTCCAGATCAAAGGCCTGTGTAGCGTTCTTGGCGTAAACGTCAAGCCTTATACCCTTTGACTGCCAGTCGATTTCAATAGTCTCCTCGTTGTGCATTATAATGTGGTCAATTTCTATGTCCAGCAAGATTTCAATCAAGTGCCTGCATACGTCTTCGTTGTTCCGCATAACCTTATAGAAGATAAAGTTATTTGCGATTGTGGCTTGATTCCATTTTTCTTCCGGGGTCAAGTGTGTGTTGTTTTGCGAAAGAATCATTTTCAACTCCTGTTAGATATGTTTTTCTATATATCTAATGGGGGTAAAAATACATGTTTGGACAAGTGAAAACAAATATTTATTAATTATTTATGCAAGAGTGGCAATCTTTACTCTGCAAGAGAAAGTATTTCGCTTTTTCCGGGCAGGGGGACTTTTCGTGTTATTAGCAGAACGGCAAGGCTTGAAATAAAAAGTCCTGCGAGAACGCTTACGGCCTTAAATCCTTCACTGGCATTCAGACCTAAAAGGTTTGCAAAAAAGGGGGCAAGCATAAAGGCAAGTAGGGCACAGAGAAAGGGTATGAGCAGAGAAATTACACCCTGTACTGCCTGAGCCCTGGCACTTGCACCCACAATAACAGTCTGACCGGGTTTTACAGGAAGGTTTCTGGGGTTAAGTACGGGGTAGGCGGCGCCTCTTTTTGCACAACCGCTTTCGCAGCCGGCACATTCTCCTTTTACCATGGGGGAGACAATCACATCCTCTTCTTTTATTTCTACAACAAAGACACGTTCAGTTTTCATTTATTATCCAGTTCCTTAAGCCTTCTTTCACATTCCTCTCGTCCGGCTTTGTTCCCAAGTTCTTCATAAGTGTCCCTGAGGTTAAAGAGGGCGTCATAATAATAAGGGCTGTTTGTAAGGGCCATTTCAAACGCCTCACTGGCATCCTGATATTCTTCCATGTTAAAGAAAATAACTCCCAAAGTATTCCAGAGGTGGGCATTTTTGTCATTTAAGTTAAGTCCCAGAAAGCAGTACTGCATTGCTTCGTGGGGATTGTTCATGGAATACAAAAGCACAGCCAGGGTTTCTACAACTTCTTCGTCATCCGGGTTAATGTAGTAGGCATGTTCCATTGCAGAAAGGGCATTTTTTAAGTCACCTGCATCACGGTAAGTCACACCAAGGTTAAACCAGAGAAGATAATTCTGATTTTCCATGGTAATAGCCCGCATGAAACAGGCAATTGCTTCATCATAAGCACCTTCCTGGGCAAGAGCGATAGCCTGATTGTTAAGTTTTTCGCAGTTTTCTTTCATCATTGCCGGCCCCCGCTTTTAGGAATCATCCTTTCAAAAAGCCATTTAACTTTTTCCGTTGAGGGAACAGATGCAAAGAGGCTGGCAAAAGAGGAACATCCGTTTTCTATGGCAGAAATTCCGCTCTGGCGGGCAGTTTCTATTACACCGCTTTCTGTAAGCAGGGAAATTGCTTCTTCCACGGCAGGACTTTCAATTCCTTCTGCTTTTGCTTTATTTATGAGACCCAGGAGTTTGCCGGAAGCATCATTGTTTTTATTTTTCTGCATGAAGAGAATGATGGGAAGGGATTTTTTTCCTTCTACAATATCATCTCCGCGTTTTTTTCCGACATTACCTGTTGTAAGGTTTATTACATCATCAATAATCTGGAATCCGGCACCTATGTCTGCGGCAATAACGCCTGCTTTTTTTACAATGTCCGTATTGCAGCGGGCAAGAAGGGCACCTGTTTTTGCAGCAAGAGATGAAAGGGTTCCGGTTTTACTTCTTACCATGGAAAGATAGGAGTCTACCGGCGGCATGTAGTCAACTTTTCTGTGCCAGGAAATGTCCATAGCCTGACCAAGGTGAAGTTTTCTTGTTTCTGCCATGTAGAGTTCATAGAGTTTTTCTTTAAGTTCAATGGGAGCATCCAGGGTTTTAATTGCACTTCCAGCCTGAAAAAAGAGCCATGAACCTGCGTTAAGGGCTGTGTCCATTCCGTAGGTTAAATGGGCGGCAGGTTTACCGCGGCGGGTGTCTGAGTTGTCTTCAATATCATCATGAATAAGACTTGCGGTGTGAACAAATTCTACCAGGGGAGCCAGATGACAGGCATTTTTTAAAACTGCTTTTTCTTCTTTTTCAGAAAGTTCCAGTGCCTGAGAAGCACATTCTGCAGTGAGAACCAGAAGCAGGGGTCTCCAGCGTTTACCGCCAAGTTCAACCAGAGTACGGGTGGGGGTAATAAGGGGCTCTAAGTGTTCCGGGTGAATGCCGCTGTCCAGCTGACCAAAAGAAAGGGTAAGCCACTCTTCGCTGGGAGCAGAGGGCAAAAGTGAGGAAATCTCATTTTCAATCTGCGACAGGGTTGTACCTATCTGTGAATCAAAATCCATACTTTTATTATACTCCACTTTAACTTTTTTTTCCACTTCCCCCTTACAAACCAGACGGCCAAGGAGGGCCGGCTCGTTCACTTACGGTTCATGACAGAGAGTTTGTTAAGGAAAAGAATAAACCGAATTAAAAAAAATAGAACTTTATTTACAGAAGTGTTTCGTAAGTAAATATTTTCATTCCAAACAAACTCGTAGTATTGAGATTTTACAGGGATGTAAAATCTCAATGCAATTGTCTTTTTTGCGTTTTTGCGCTAAACTGTCATTTATGGCATATGAAGTGACCGCGACCAGACGTAGGCCGCAGAGTTTTGAAAGCCTTGTGGGACAGGAATTTGTCGCCGAAACCCTAAGGAATTCCATTCAGTCAGGAAAAATAGCTCACGCATATCTTTTTACAGGCCCCCGTGGTTGTGGTAAAACTTCCACTGCCCGTATTCTTGCAAAAGCCCTGAATTGCCGTAAGGGACCAACTGCTTCTCCCTGCGGTGAATGTGATGCCTGCCGTGAAATTACAGCAGGTTCAGCCCTTGATGTTATAGAAATAGACGGTGCTTCAAACACAGGTGTGAATGATGTGCGTCAGATTAAAGACGAGGTGGTTTTTCCTCCAAACAGTCTGCGCTATAAGATTTACATCATAGACGAAGTTCACATGCTCTCCGTACAGGCTTTTAATGCCCTTCTTAAAACTATTGAAGAGCCCCCGCCATACGTTATTTTTATTTTTGCAACAACTGAACTCCAGAAAGTTCCCGCTACCATAAAATCCAGATGCCAGCAGTTTAACTTCAGGCTTGTACCCATAGAAAAAGTAAAGGAACAGCTTGCACAGGCGGCAGCAGAAATCGGAATTAAGGCAGAAGATGAAGCCCTTTACTGGATTGCCCGGGAATCTACCGGCAGTATGCGCGACAGCTACACTCTCTTTGACCAGGTTGCCGCTTTTAGTGACGGAGAAATCACCTGGGAGAAAATCCGCGATAAACTTGGTCTTGTTGGTGTAGACAGGCTGAACGAACTCTTTGGTCTCTGTGTTAAGGGAGATTCAAGCACAGCCCTTCTTAAACTTGATGAATATTTGCAGAACGGAGTGAGCATTGAACAGCTTATTACAAACTGTACGGATTACCTGCGCTCCATTCTTCTTATAAAAAGCGGCGTTACAAAAGAAGCCCTGCTTGGTCAGAGTGCAGAAAGATTCAGCAAAGAAGTACTTGCCACCTGGTCAAACATTCAGGTTGAAAGGGCAATAAGCATTTTCATGCAACTCTACCGCGACATACGTTATTCTCTTAGCCCCCGCTACGAGTTTGAACTTGCCCTTAGCAGACTCTGCTGGCTTAAAGACTACGTGAGTGCTTCGGAAGTAAAAAAAGCAATTGATGCAGTAAAGCCTCTTCTTTCAAAGGCGGCTCCTTCAAGAACCCTTTCTTCAGGTACTGCCTCCGCCTCTGCATCTTCACCTGCACCAAAAATGCCCCAGAACATTCCGGTGTTTTCTGCACTAAACGAAGGGGAAGGCGGAACTTCCAGAGGAGAAAGCGGCCCTTTTCATGATGGCGGAGCTGAGCCGCCTGCAATAAACTCAGCGGCAAGTTACGAAAGTTCTTTTGAAGAAGATGCACTTTCCTCAAGCTACGGTTACCCGGATGATTCAGATGCCCCTGTGGAAGAATCTGTAGAAGACACAGATGCGGCAGCGGCAGAGTTTGCTTCTTCCCTGCAAAGACTAATGTCTTCTCAAGACCGGGTGGAAAAAAAGCCTGTGGAAGTGCCGGAAGAAACCCTTACAGGCGCAGAAGTTACACCCAGCGGCAGCATTCAGGGTGAGGACATGGAAGGTCTTGCAAGGCTCATAACTCAGGATTTTTCAGAAAACGGGGATCCTTCACTTGCCAGTGCCCTTCTTGACGTTAAGTCATGGAAAAAAGAAGGAAACTCCATAACCTGCCGGCTGGAGTCAGGTTTTTCACTCATGCAGTTAAAGCAAAAATCCGGTGAAATATCCGCTTACCTGAGAAAAGTATTTGGCAGCCAGATTAATTTTACGCCTCTTCTCATAAAAAAAGAGGAAGTAAAAGTTCAGACAGAATATCCTCAGGAAGTAGAACTGCTTGTGCAGGTCTTTAAGGGAACAGTTGTTGGCGGAGCGTAAATAATTTCTTACAAAAATAATGGAGGGGAAAATGAATCCTTTTGACTTGATGAAAAATATCGGTTCAATGAAAGAACAGCTGGAAAAAGCACAGGCAGAACTTGCAGAACTCACTGCCACAGGTTCTTCCGGCGGAAATATGGTTGTGGTAACCGTAAACGGAAAGTTTGAAATGGTAGACATTCAGCTTGACCCGATCTGCGTTGACAACCGTGACGTTCCCATGCTGCAGGATTTAATCAAAGCCGCCCATCATGCTGCAGTAACAAACATGCAGGAACTTATTAAAACAAAACTGGGACCCATGGTTGCAGGACTTAATATTCCGGGAATGAACTTTCCTGGAATGGGTGCATAAGATGAACGCACTGGATGAGATTACTGAAAGTTTTTCAAGACTTCCCGGTATAGGAAAAAAATCAGCCTCCCGCATTGCAAACAGTCTTTTAAAGGCAGACCCTGTTTTTTTAAAACGCTTTTCCCTTCAGCTCTCTACCCTGCAGGAAAAAATACATCCCTGTCCCATTTGTGGTTCCTGGACCGAAGAAGAAACCTGTTCCGTCTGTTCAAATCCCACAAGAGACATGAGCCTTATTTGTGTTGTGGAAGAGGCACAGGATGTGAGTACAATAGAAAACTCTCATGAATACCACGGGCTCTTTCATGTTCTTGGCGGAGTAATAAATCCTCTTGAAGGAGTGGGACCCGATCAGTTAAGAATTACTTCCCTTATGGAAAGGGTTCGCACTAAGGGTGTACAGGAAGTTATTCTTGCCACAAACCCTACTGTGGAAGGAGACACTACCGCCCTTTACGTTCAGCGCCTTCTTACGGAAGAATTTCCTTCCCTTACTGTTACAAGACTTGCATCAGGGCTTCCTGTCGGAGGTGACCTTGAATATGCAGATTCACTTACCCTTGCCAGAAGTTTCCGGGGCAGGACAAGAATATAGACCAGTCTGCTTGATAATCAGAAACACTGTGATATAATAAATATATATCATACTGAGGAGGTTTATATGACCAAAATCAAATCATTCTTTTTTGCAATTCTTCTTATTCTTCCCTTGAGTTTTACTTCCTGTGAACTGCTTACAATGATGCTTCTGGGAGGCATGGGAACTGATTCTCTTGAAATTTCAGAGTATGAGTCAGAACAGCTTATGAAAAGCCTGGCTGAGTCTAAAGGCTATGAAATTGAGTTTAAGTACAGTAACAAAAATGATGACGGAGAAAGTGAGTCTGGAACGGGCATTGTTGCGGCCCGTGGAAACGTAGAGTATGTTAAGCTTGATTCAGGAGACGAGGCTGAAGGTTATGCTACGATTTCTACAGGAAGTGGATACATCTATTACTATTTTGATAACGACAGCAATAGCTGGGTTTTGTCTGATACTGATAGAACTAATACTGGTTCTGGTTCCGCCAACTATACTGAGTTCTTCTACCTTGCAAACACTATGGACGGAGGACTTAAGAAGAACGGCAGCAAAAAAGTTGCAGGAAGAAACTGCATAGACTACAAGGGTAAGATGGACTTTTCTGCTCTTGCAAAACTTTCCGGAGCCCAGACTTCTGGAAAACTGGGTTACTCCTATGAGTTTGCAGTAGATCAGGAACTGGGAATTACCCTTTATGCTGATATGGATGCTTCTGCCGAAGGAGAAAGCGGTTCCGTATACTTTGAGGTTACAAAGTTTACAACTGGTTCTGCTTTTACTTTCCCCTTCTCAATTGATTAATTAAGCGCCTTTTACAAACGGGGCTGTCTGATAAGCAGAATGTTTATGGCCTGCTATCATACAGCCCTTTTTTTATTTCATCTGTGCCATTTCAATTGCACCAGTGTCAATTCCGTAACCTAAGATTGGGTTTGCGGTATTGTTGCCGTGCAGCAGGGTGGCGTTTCCTACGTTAAGTACTCCGTTAGTTATAGTCTGTCCCGGAGCAGTGTCACCTGTTGACCAGTAAGCGGAAGTGTTAAAGGGTCTTGCCTGATTTTTTGCATAGCTTTTTCCCCCAACAGTTACTGCTGACTGAGAGCGCCACACCCCAACATTTATCTGATCATCGTTAGGAATGTTCTGGCTTGGAATAACCGTACATTCCCAGCCGCCTGTGTAAAGGTCATCCTTGGCACCGTCCTTAAGGGAAGTAAAATCTGTTCTGTAGGCGAGTTTTGCACCAAGTGGTGTTCCAAGGTAAGAACTCATCTGGTAACCGATGTAGGGCACCCAGTTTCCGGAAGCATCTTTTGCAACATCAATCGTACATTTTGCACCTACTGAATTGTAGGAATCTACCGTTACAATTTGCGGTTCAGATGCTGAGTTGTAGGAATCAAGGTAAGCGTACTTTAAGTCACTTCCGTTTCTGTTGTCGTAGTAGGCAAAGTGAATGTGGTTATCTCCGTCTACGGCAGTTTTTACGTTAATGCCTCCGTTAGGATCAATTGTTCGCACGGTCCAGGTTTTTCCAGTTGTAGGTGCAGTGTTGTAAGCCATTTTAAGAGCCATGCTCACTTCGTCATACCAGGTTACGATTGCAACTGGGTTTGCAGTGTCTTTGTTTGCCATTGACAGCGTAACATATTTACCGGCTCCTCCATTTTTGGCCGAAGCATATTCACTTCTTGCACCGCTCACACCGCTTGCCGCAACAACCTGAATGGGGATGCCGCTGTTTTTAGTGTTACTGTAGTAGATGAATGAATCTTTAAGATTGTTTGGACGAGTTGTTGCTGTCTTTGCAGCCTGGGCAAAACCTGTGTATTCTTTTGAATAAGAGTTCTGACCAC
>JAEEKM010000228.1 GCA_016282455.1 Treponema sp.
AACGAGAGCTACGAGCGTTATGCAGAAAAACTCCAGACAGAATATGGTGAGGCAGACGGCATTACAAAGAAACAGATTGGAAATGCCCGTGACAATAAGACTGCAAAGAGAAACGATAAGTTCAAGTCTGCGGATTTCAACAATCTCTGGAACGAACTGAGTCAGGAAACAGACTACACAATCAAAATCGACACAGAAAAGCTGATTGCAAAGGCTGTTGAAGAAATCAACAAATTGAAATTCCAGGAAATCATTCAAATTGTAACTACGCATGGAAAATTCATCCGTACAAAGTATGCAATTGAAATCAAAGATTTCTACCCAAGCGGAAAGGTAAACTGCCTGTACTCAAAAGAAGATACCGAAGGCTACAAAGAAGAATATGAGATTCAGCTTTCGGCGGGAATGGCGTTGAGTTCAGAAGATTCCGTCTTGAAGCGGATAAAAGTGAGCAAGGTTGACCTGAATCCAAAACACCTTGAATATTCAACAATCAAGTTTGACGACAGCGACGAAGTTTTTACCGTGGGTGACGTTTGGACACTGGAAGCCCAGACCGGTAGCAGCCAAAAAGCCGGAGAAAAGGAACTGGAAGACATCGACATTCCAAAGTTCAATCTGTTCCAGCGTGCAGCGGATGCAACAAATTTAACCAGAAAAACCATAATCGAAATCTTCAGAAAATGTGATGAAAAAGTCCAGATGGAATTTATAAAGAATCCGGAAGGATTTTCAAGGCTCTTTATCACAACGCTAAAAGAAGTCCTCACCAATCACATTGTCGAAGAAATTGAATATGAACCGACCGGCGGCTACATGGACATTCATGACAAGAAAGACGAACTCTTCCCTGAAGAAAAAGAGTTTTCGTCAAAAGAACTTGTTCCGGGAGATGAGTCCAGAACAATATATGATTATGTCCAAGTCGATTCAAGTGTCGAGAGAAATTTCGTAGACCGTTTGAATCATGCTGGTGAAAATCAGGGGGATGTAGTTTTGTACTTCAAGTTCCCGCCAAAATACAAAATCCGTATGCCAAAGATGATTCAAAACTACAATCCGGACTGGGCAATTTTACGAATGCCTAATCATGAGAAAAAGAAGACCGTCCGCGAAACAAAAGGAACTGAGAATTTAGACAAACTTTGGCACTCAAATGAAAAGCGGAAAATTCTATGCGCCCGGAAACATTTTCTGTCGTTAGGTGTAGATTATCGTCCTGTGAATGATAAGGATTCAGAGTGGTATATTACATGGGATGAGTGGAAGAAGATGACCCCAACACTATTTGATGAAAAAAAGGTGTAAAATAAGTTACTTTTCTTTTGTGTAAAAAAAATATAGTCAGCCCAAGAATGATTTGTTAAGTCTAATTGACAATAGTTACTTAAAACTGTTGATTAGACTTAATATTTTTTATATGTTTTGGCGGTCAGTCTCAGTTTTTACCAAAGTGGTCTTCCAGATGCCATCGCAAAAACCCAAAATCCGTTTAAAATGGCACCGAAAATCACTCAAAAACCGTTTAAAATGGCACTGAAAGCAAAAAATGCTAGAATAGCCGCAAAAGGTTAAGCGAATTCAGCACGGAAATAAGGGATTCTACGTCGCCGGGGGCAATTGCGTCCCTGTTTATGCAGGTGGGGGTAAAGGCTCTGGAGAGCCGGTCGTCCATGGCGGGGCATTCACCCAGGTTGTGCCGGATGAAAGTTTCGTCAAGGGCAGGGGCAGTGCGGGCAACAAGAACAGTCGCTCCGTCTTCGTCCATGGTTCGGTCAGCGCGGATAAGGGAAGCGGCATAGGAAGAAGACAAATCTTCGTCTGCATAAACTCCGTATTTTGTGAACAAGTCTTTGCAGGCTTTATCTTTCTGTTCCTTAGAAATTGCAGCAGGGAAAACAAAGCGCTTTAGCATAAGGGCATTTGCCTTAAACATCTGTTCAAGCCGTTCAATGTTTGAAGGTTCCGAAGGATTAACCGGAGTCCGCTTTTCAAGGGGTACAATGCTGTTTGTAATAGTGCAGTTCCCCCTTCCGTCAGCGTAGAGTTCCGGAGTGGAGGGCACAATGAATCCGTTTACCGGAAGAGAAAGTTTCCAGCCGTAAAGACCAGACACAAGGTTTCCGTAATGACCCGCACTCATTGCATAGTAAATGTCACCGTTACAGTACTTTTTTACCCTGGAGAAAGCGTAGGTGTAAAAGAAAACCTGGGGTAAAAGGCGCCCGATATTTGCAGTATTTGCAAGAGTCAGGTGGTATTTTTCCACAAGACTTCTTTCTGCAAATATTTTCTTTACCAGTTCATGACAGTCAGCCAGAGTGCCGTCTACTTCCACAGGGTAAATGTTTCCGCCGTTCCAGACAAAATCACTTTCAGAAAGTCCCCTGAATTTTCCCTTAGGTGCAACAAGTACACTTTTAACAAGTTTCTTGCTCCTCATTGCATAAGCCATGCTTGCACCCAGTTCACCGGAAGTTACATCCAGCAGAATTGATTTTTCTCCGTCATATTTAAGGATTGTTTCAAGAACAGAAGTAAGGTAAGAAACGCCAAAGTCTTTAAAAGTACCGGTTTCTCCATTGTGAAGTTCCAGTAAAAAGAGATTTTTGTCCAGCTGCTTAAGAAGCGGGTCTTTGGGAAAAGCTTTTGTTGCAATGGTTTCACAGATAATAGGGCTGAATTCCGTATTGATAAGGGCAGAGGTAAGTGAACCTGCAAGACTTGAAAAACTTGTAGTTTCATCAGCATAGAGAATCCAGCGGCGTAAATCCTCACCGTTGTCGCAGGGAACATAAAGTCCACCGTCGGGCGGCATACAGTCGAGAACAGCCTGCTTAAAGCCTGCTACATTGTTGCTGTTGCGTGTACTAACAAATCTCATACCTATATTATAACAACACGCACTTCCTTTTTCTAGGGAAAGACCTTTTAGAGTGAAAATCTTTATAAATCAATAGTACCGATTGTTTCTTCGTCATGAAGAGTCGCTTCCTGGTAAGAAGAATCGTAGGTTTCTTCCTCCGACTTTTTTGTTTTTGCAGCCGAAGCTTTGGTTCTGGAAGCAGAAGTCCTTTTTGCAGAAGAACGTCCTCCCGGAGAAACCATAAAGCCAAAGAAACTTCCAACAAGACCTGAAAAAAGGTCAATAAAAGTCAGCAGGTTAAGTTTAAGGAACTGAAGCAATTCTCCTGTCGCCGAAGAAGCAGCCTGAGCCTGAGGCAGCATAATTCTGGTTGCAGAAACCATCCTGTAAGCGGTGTAAAGGACAAAAGTGAGAATCCAGGAAAACTGAATGTTTTTTTTAGAAATCGCAGTAATGGCAGAAAGAAGAATCAGCATAAAAACAATGCAGGAACCGCCGGCAGGACTTCCGTTCCCAAAGCAGACAAGCAGAACTCCGGAAATAAGGGAGGTTGCAATAATCATAATAAGAAGCATGACTGAACCGTATCTTTCTTCCAGAGTTGGTCCTAAAAGAAGAAGAAAAGCGGAGTTTAAAAGCAGTGTTTCCCATCCGGGGTTAGAAAGCGTGTGACTTATCATGCGCAGGTAGTCAAGACCGTTTTTAAAATCAAAAGGGTTCCCCTGTAAAGGATGAATTGCGGGGCAGGAAAGCAGGCGGGCAGTTACCGGACCGTGAAAAAAAAGTGCATCCAGTGCGAGAATAAGTGTGCTTGCAAGAACAAAGGTAAGGGTGACCGGTGCATCGTAGGAAAAAGTATATGATGAATTTTTTGCCATAAAGATATTTTAAGGGTAAAAGCCCACACTTTCAAGGGGTGGAAATGCCGTCCCAAAACACACATAAAAAATTGTAAGGTTAAAAAACTTCATGGAAATAAATAAAAAAATATGATAGACTAAAAGAAAAATGAGATTTTTAAAAGAGTTTTACAAAAAAAACATTCAGATTCCTCCTCAGTTTAGGGAAGAAGTTTCCCAGAATGACCGCAGGTTTTTAAAAATACTTTTTATCATTTCACTTGTCTTTGGCGCTTCCATGCTTGCAGTTTTTATGGCCTTTAAAGGAGCTGATTCGTCTACAGCGCTGATAGTTTTTTATTATTCTTTTCTGACTGTAGTGGGCATAATAGGGCTTGTTGTAATCAGATATAAAATTCCAACTTCAGTTTTAGCCTGTCTGGTATTAGTCTGTTCCCAGGTAATAATCACAATCAACTTTGCAAGAACCCCGATAGGGAATACCATTCTTGTTTTTAACGGATTTGCTTTTTCCTTAATCCTTTTTATGAACATGAATCCCATCATGTTTGCACTGGAACTTTTATCTTATCTTCTGGCAATGGGCATCTGTGTCTGGAACGGAATTATAAAAATAAATCTTCCTGACTCAAAATCTTTTACGGGAAATATATTTTTCTTCTTAATAATCATGTTCTTCCTTGTTTTCTGGAAAAGAAAAAATGTAATAGGCACTTTTGAAAGGGATATAGATTTAGAAAGTCAGCGGAAAAAAGCAGAAGAACTTTTACGGAACATTCTTCCTGACCCGGTGATTGAAGAGTTAAAAACAAAAGGCTTTTCTTCTCCTGCAAATTATGAAAACATAACTGTGCTTGTTTCTGACTTTGTGGATTTTACAAAAACATCATCTTTCCTTCAGCCCTTTTTTCTTATCAATGAACTGAATGAAATTTTCACTGCCTTTGATAAGATTACAGAAGCCCATAACTGCATCCGCATAAAAACAATCGGAGATGCCTACATGGCGGTGTGCGGACTTCCTGAAAAAAATGAAGACCATGCAGAAAAACTTCTTCTCTGTGCAAAAGAATTTATTGCCTACCTTGAAGAAAGAAATAAAAGTTCCCAGATTAAATGGAAAATCAGGGTAGGACTTGCTTCCGGAAGTGCAGTTGCAGGAATCATCGGAAAGAAAAAATATATCTATGATGTGCTTGGAGAAACCGTAGAATCTGCCGTGACAATGCAGACGGAATCTTCTCCCATGCACATAAAGCTTTCTTCTACAACGGTTGACTGTCTTAACAAAAATGGCTGCTTAAAAAAATATTTACAGGAAAATATAGAAACAGATGAAAAATAATTGGAAAGAAAAACTTAGGGAGCGTTATTCATCCGGAGAGTTTTCTGGAACCGTTCACCAGGGCAACAGGGAAATGCTTAAAAAAGTATATGGTTTTTCCATTGCCTTCGGTGCCATTTCACTTACCGTCATTTCCCTTATAACTCATTTTTCACTTGGCCCTGTAAGAATTGTCTATTATTCTTTTTACATTCTCGTCGGTCTTATTGGACTTTTACTCTGTTACACAAAGTCCGGGAAATATACGCCTACCATTTTTGCCTTCTTTGTAAGCCTTGTAGTTTTTATTATCTTTTCACGCTCGAAGCCCATCACGGAATCAATTCTTATTTTTTTAGGTTTTGTCATTTCCTACGAAATGCTTTTGGACCTTAACCCGCTTTTTTACACCCCCTGTCTTTTACTTGCCGAAGGAAGTGTCTTTACACTTTTTGCCCTGAATATTATTCCCACACGAGAAGTAATTTCTCTTTCTACTTTTATTAATTTTCTTATTGTAAACGCAATTGCCATTTACATTTCTTTCTGGAAAAGACGGGTGCTGCTTAAACGTTACCGGACTGAAAAGAAAATTAAGGCGGAGAGAGAAAAATCAGAAGAACTTTTGTTAAATGTTTTACCCAGAAACATCATGGAAGAACTGCGCGAGAATGGAAAAGCAGAACCTGTTTCCTATGACAGCGTAAGTGTATTTTTCTGCGAGGTAATGAACTTTCAAAAACTTGCTTCTACCACAGATGCTTCCCTTCTTGTAAATGACCTGAACGACATATATGAGTTTTTCGATGCCCTTGTAGAAAAAAACTTTTGTGTGCGCATAAAAACTTTCGGTGACGTTTACATGGCGGTTGCGGGACTCCCCCTTCCAAATCCCAATCATGCAGAGTGCGCCGTTAACTGTGCAAAAGATTTTCTCTCCGTCATAAAATACAGAAACGAAAATTCCACTGTTCCTGTAAAAGTCAGAATCGGCATAAGTTCGGGGAATGCAATTGCAGGAATTGTCGGCATAAAAAAATATATCTACGATGTTTTTGGCGACACGGTAAACACCGCTTCCCGCATGAAAAATCTCAGCGGTGAAATGGAAATAACAGTCTCAGAGTCAACCTACAAACTTGTAAAAGACAATTTTGATTTTTGCAAACAGGAAGCAGTAGAAGTAAAGGGCAAGGGGCTTATGGAGACTTATGTCCTTAAGTGATTTTTCTTCTATATACATTTTTCCCTATTGTTGGTATACTAAAAAATCATGTTTCAAAAAGTAGGAATGAAGGCGCGGCTTTTTATAGAGGGCTTACGTTATGTTATGGGCTTCATCGGGCGCACAGTAGTTTCATCTTTTTTCTTCTTTAAAAAAGAAAAGGCTGCCTTTAAAATTCTCATCATGCAGCTCTACTTCACTTTTGTTCAGGCCCTTCCCCTTACAGTCATTATGTCTCTGGGCTTAAGTTCTGCCATCTATCTTTTTGGTTATACCTTTCTTCTTTCACTGGGGCAGGCAAGCCTCATTTACAGTCTTCTTGTAATTGTAGTCATGCGGGAACTGGGACCTCTTCTGGTTGCCTTTATGGTAACTGCCCGTTCTGCAACTGCCATTGCCATTGAACTCGGCGGCATGGTGGTAAGTCATCAGATAGAAAGTTACATTTCTGTGGGCGTAGATCCAGTTGGACATCTTGTTGCCCCCCGTTTTATTGCCGTAACAATTTCTGTTTTTATACTGAACCTTTATTTTTCTCTTGTGGGAATTTTTGGTCCCATGGTGGTAAGCCTTATCTTTAGTCCTGATAACACATACGGTTACCTGTCTGGAATTCTCGGCGCAGTTTCTGTTTCTACAATAGTTACTTCCTGCATCAAGAGCATTCTCTTTGGCATGGTCATAGCCCTTTCTTCCACCTACTACGGTTTTAACGTAGAACGTGCTTCTACAGAACTTCCCATTGCAGGAATCAACGCAGTAGGTAAGTGCATTGCGGGAATCATCCTTGCTGATGTTTTTGTGATTGTACTTTCGCTGATTTTGTAGGAGAGTGTATGAGCTTTCTTGAGGCAAAGAATTTAAGTTTTAGTTCCCGTTCCGGAGAGATTATTCACGACGTAAGTCTTTCCATAGAAAAAGGATCTTCAACGGTTTTTATCGGTCACTCTGGAAGCGGAAAATCTACTTTGCTCAAACTTGTTGCAGGACTCCTTGTTCCTTCTTCGGGCACAATGCTTTTTGAAGGAAAAGATATTGAACTCATGTCCGACACAGAAAACGAAAACTTTAGAAAACGCAGCGCCTTTGTTTTTCAGGATTCTGCACTTTGGGCAAACCAGACAATTTTTCAGAACTTGAGTTTACCCCTTGAACTTCACTTTCCAAAAATGAAATATGAAGAACGCCTTTCTACTGTTCAAGAAATTTGCTCTATGGTAAACTTTACAAAAGCGCTCGACCTTCGCCCCGCAAATCTTTCTGCCGGTGAACAGAAACTTGTTGCCTTTGCAAGAGCCATGATCTGTAAGCCGGAACTGCTTTTTCTTGACGAGGTAACGGCCAGTCTTGATAAAAAAAATGTGGAGCGGGTTATCACTCTGCTTCATGAATTTGTTGAACAGGGAAACACTCTTGTTTACGTGAGCCACAACTCAACAATGATTGCAGAGTTTCAGGGAACAATGATTTATATTGAGGACGGAAAAGTAAAAGATGAAATTTAAAATAAACAAGTTTGACAGAATGGTGGGAATCTTTTCAATCATTGCACTTGCAGGACTTCTTGTTCTGATTTTTTCCATCGGTTCAACACAAAAATGGTTTACAAGAAAAAACAAATACTACACTTTTTTTGATACCGCCGCAGGAATAAGCCAGGGAATGGATCTTACCTACAAGGGTTTTTCAATCGGCAAAATTAAAAAAATTACTCTTGTCGGTCACGAGGTCAGGGCAGATTTTTATATTCTTTCGGACTACGAAGATTATGTAAAAGAAGGTTCTCTTGTTCAGCTTATTACAAGTCCAATCGGATTGGGTTCTTCTTTTGTACTGCACCCCGGTTTTGGAGAAGGGATTATTCCTCCGGGAAGTGAACTTTACCGTCATGATTCAGAAATGGCAGATTTGTATTTTGAACAGGGCCTGAATGAACTTCACGATCAGTCTGATTCAATCGGTCTTCTTATGGGAAAAGTTTCTGTCCTCATGGATAACGTTAACCGCATTCTTTCCCAGCTTAACGAAGCCTTTGCAGGGCGTGGTAAAGGTGAACTTGCAGGAATTGTTTCCAACATAAATGCCCTTCTTGGTAATATTGAAAAAATCACAAACATTCAGGGACCGGATGAAAAACAGGTGGGACTTTTGCGAAATATTCTGGGAGAAGATATTAACACCAGTTTAAATGATATTCTTATAAGCCTTTCTTCCATAACCGGCGGAGCAGATTCCATCGTTGGAAACTTGGATCCCGAAGTGCAGTCCCTCATGCTGCTTTTACAGAATACACTTCTTCAGGTGCAGGATGTGCTTACCGGATTAAAGAATAATCCGCTTATTAAAAATGGTGTGCCCGAAAGAGGGGAGGCAACTCCTGCGTCTGAAATTTCCCGTGGAACTGATTTTTAAAAAGAGGCAGTTATGAAAAAGATTTTACAAAAGTTTTTAGTCATTTTACTTCCACTCCTTTTTGTTTCCTGTTCCTCCCAGCCCAAACCCCAGATGATTCTGCGGGACACTTACAATCTTACAAATCAGATTTTTCAAAATGCAAACTATGCCCTTTCTGTGGGAAAAAATTCAGAAGCAAAAAAGTTTCTTTCCCAGGCCTATACCAATGCAGTTTCAATTGACTCAAAAGAACTTTTGTGCCGCATAAGTCTTTCAGGAATCATTTACAGCCTTAACACAGGGCTTGATACAAAAAAACTTTTAGACAACGCTCAGTTTCCTGACTATCCTGCACGCACCCTTCTTGCCATGGCTC
>JAEEKM010000020.1 GCA_016282455.1 Treponema sp.
ACAACTTGGGCACTAGAAACAACAACGTCTACATCAAGGCCTTCTTCCTTGAACCAACCTTCATCTTTCGCAAGGTGGAGGGCAAAATAACCAAGGCCGTGCATTGGTTCCATGATTGTTACTTTGTAAGTTCCATCAGGGTTCTTTATAACCCCTCCAACTTCATCATTAGATCCGCATGAAAATAATGTGAATCCTGTGATTGTACAAAGGGCAAGTACAGAAATACTTTTTGCCAGCTTTCTTAACATTTCTTTTTTCATAATTTTCCTCCTGAAAAATGATTTGTAAGTTGATTTATTTCGGATTCAGAACAGCTACATGTTTAACCATGAAATTTTCAAAGACTGTTACAAGTCCATAGAAAATCATGGCAATTATAGCCATTATGAATATTCCTACCCAAATAAGGTTGTTATCCATAAGTGTTGATGCATAACTGACGATATGACCTAAACCTCTGCGAGAAGCAATAAATTCTCCAACAAATGCTCCCGATAGTGCCAGAGAAATGTTTAATCTCAGACAGTTCATAATTGAAGGTATAGTTGATGGTATTACAACCTTGAAAAATACCTGAAACCTTGATGCACCAAGGGAATACAGAAGTGTCTCAGTAGATTTATCAATTGCTTTAACTCCTGCAAAAACTGAGATGGCACATGTAATTACAGTCATAAGAAATGAAATTACTACTTTTGAAAAAAAGCCTGTATGAAACAGCGCAATAATCAGGGGGGCGAGTGCCAGTTTAGGCATAGCATTCAGGATAACCATGTATGGCTGCGAAACATCTGAATAAGTCCGGCTCCACCAGAAAGAAAGTCCTATAATGGCACCTATAATTGTTCCTGAAAGAAATCCTACCAGTGTTTCACTTGCTGTTACTCCTACATCTATCAATAGTGTCTTTTCAGAAAAGTATGTAACTGCTGTCGCAAATACTTTTGAAGGACAACTGAAAAAATAGGTATTAATGACACCTATTTTGCCTAATAATTCCCAGCTTCCAAGAATTACGATTATTACAAGGAATCTGAGAATTAAAACTTTTCTGGCGCGCTTTTTCTCGAGAACATCTTCATCAATTGTTTCGTGAGCAGTCTCGTGAGCATTTCCTGGTGGAATTAATGTAGATTTGAATTTTTCCATGTTTTTATCCTCCTGATTAGTTAGATTCTTTAAATCGTGGTGAAGCAACTGCTAGTTGAGCGAGAAGATGCTGTTTTAATGCCTGATAATTTTCTGATGACATATCTTCGGTTTGACGTGGTCGTGGAATATTAACGTCAATAACTTCCTTTATGTATCCAGGACCAGGTGAGAAGACATAAATCTCATCTGCAAGATAAATTGCCTCATCAATATCGTGTGTAACAAAAAGAACGGTTTTTCTGTTTTCACGCCACACTTCCAGAAGCCAGGTTTGCATTCTTAATCTTGTCTGTGCATCAAGTGCTCCGAATGGTTCATCAAGCAGCATAATATCCCGGTCGTAAAGCATGGTTCTTAGAAGTGCGGCTCTTTGACGCATTCCACCTGAAAGCTCGTAAGGATAATTTTTATCAAAACCATTAAGTCCATATTTTCCCATCATAGCGAGAGCTTTTTCTTTTGCTTCTTTTTTTGAAACACCTTCAATTTCCATACCTATGATTACGTTATCTAGGATTGTTCGCCATGGAAGAAGCATGTCCTTTTGAAGCATATAACCAACTTTTCCTTTTTTACCTATGATGCTTTCACCATTAACAAGAATGTCACCCGTTGTAGGTTTAATGAGCCCGGCAATAATGTTGAATAGTGTTGATTTACCACAACCTGAGGGCCCAATGATGCAAATGAACTTTCCTGATTCGATTGTGACATTGGTTTCTCTCATGGCAGTAAATTCCTGACCATCTCTGCGAAAGATTTTACTTACGCCATTAATCTCGATTGATCCGTTATTTGTCATGTTTCCTCCTGTAAATAAAAAAAGACGTCATTTCAATAAATCGAAATGACGTCTTTGTCCTGTAAATAAAAAAAACGTCATTTCAATAAATCGAAATGACGTCTTTGTCCTGTAAATAAAAAAAAACATCATTTCAATAAATCGAAATGACGTCTTTGTCTTAAAAATGTTACTTTTGCATTACATAAACTACTTTTTTTTGTTAGCATTTTTATAAATGATTCAAAAATAAATGTCAATTACTTTTTTAGGGATATTGCAGATTTTTTTTGACTTGACATTGTTTTTAAAAAAATGAAGAAAATTATACTATTACCCTTATTCTGTATGCTAAAAACTAAAGACAGCCTTTCAGATTTTTCAGAATAAAACTAAACATAATACTTGGTGATCTTTAATTGGAAAACTGAATACATAAATCCCCAGCCCCGGGTGGAGCCCCGGAGTCGGACGCGTGCGGACGATGAGCGGGAGCGAAGGGCGGAAGACGGGTTTAAGCTTGAACAGGCGCAAGCCTTTTACGGGGGACTGTGCTGCTAAAAATCAAGGAGAAGCTTGTCGCCTCGGGAGATGCCGGCTTTTTTGAACCAGCCC
>JAEEKM010000021.1 GCA_016282455.1 Treponema sp.
ACAGTAAAGCCAGACTGGCCGCAAAAGAAACTCTTAGCAGACTGGAGAGCAGAAGGTGACTATTGTTTATGGTTTACTGGGCTTAAGTTTTCTGGTTTTCTTTCACGAACTGGGACATTACTTTGCAGCAAGGCTCACAGGAGTAAAAGTAGAAGCCTTTTCTGTAGGCATGGGACCGGTTCTTCTTCATCACCGCTCAAAAAAATCAGGCACTGACTGGCGACTCTCTCTTATTCCCCTGGGAGGCTACTGTTCCATGAAAGGTGAACAGGATGCACAGGCCGCCCTTGAGCTGGGGTTAAGTGAAATTCAAGGAACAGAAGATTCCTTTTACGGAAAGCACCCCTTTAAAAGACTTTTAATTGCCCTTGCAGGACCTTTAGCAAACCTTTTCTTTGGTTTTATTGCCTTTTTCATTATTGCCCTGCTTGGTTACAGCTACTACAGTTCCGGCACAAGCGTTCAGATGGCAGATGAAGTTTACGAAAACATGGAAAGTCCTGCCCACAGCGCCGGCATGCAGAGCGGAGACACCATTCTTTCCATAAACGGTAAGGAAATGGAAGATTTTCAGGATATTGCAAGATATGTGTCCGTCCGTCCTGACGAAGATTTAACTTTTAAGGTAAAACGGTCTAATGCGGAAACAGGTCTTGATGAAATTCTGGACATAACCGTTCACTCCCTGCTTGAAAAAGAATCCGGCAGTGGTAAAATAGGAATTGTTTCTGACCCCGACTCTTATGTTGAAAGAAAAAAAGAGGGAAAGGGCCTTTTTGGTGCAATAGCTGAAGGCGGAAAAGAAACCGGCAGTCTTATTGCCCTTACTGTAAAAAGTGTAGCCATTCTCTTTAAGGGAGTAAAGGTTACAGAAGCAGTCAGCGGGCCTGCAAAAATAACTTCAATGCTTGGACAAAGTGTAAAAGTGGGCTTTAGCAGAGGAGCCAGAACAGGTATTGTGGTAACCCTGCAGTTTCTTGCCATAATCAGCATTTCGCTTTTTCTTACAAACCTGCTGCCCGTTCCCGTACTTGACGGAGGACAGATTCTCTTTTCTGTAATAGAAATGATAAGGCGGAAAAAACTTTCCCCAAAGTTTCTTTACTACATACAATTTGTGGGGATTGCCTTTATTGCAGCCCTGATGATTCTTGCTGTAAGCGGAGATATTAGATATTTCCTTGGAGGAAAATAAAAAATGGATATTAACATGTATAAAAAAGTGCAACAAACAAACGTTCATAAGTCAGAAAAATGCAAATTTAACAAACGTTCGTTAGTAAAAACAGGCATTTTTCTCTTCTTTTTCCTTTCACTAACCACCGTTTATTCACAGGCTTACACTTCTACACAGGCTCATGAAGACAGGGTGAATGCAATTTTCCCCTTTGAAACTTCCACTAATTCAGACACTTCATTTTATTCAGCAGGTAACGACGGCTTTATAATCAAGTGGTCCCCTAACGACGGCATGGGTGAACACTACCAGATTTCAGACCTTCAGATTCAGAAAGTGGTAAGAAATCCTGCCACAGGCGACATTGCCGTTTATGAAACTGACGGGGTTTCCACCCACAGGGTTGCAGTTGTTGACTCAAAAAGTTTTGCCAAGAGGTACACAAAGCGTTTTGCAAATTCTGTAACCTCCCTTTCTTTTTCAGAAAAAGGAACACACCTTATTGTGGGTACAGCCGCAGTAAACGGAACCTTTATTATAAACGCCAGGACCGGTACCATCACAAAAAGGACAAATGATGTTTCAGGCATTGTTACCATGGCAAAAACCGGTGAGAGCGAAAAAAGAGCCGTTCTTTATTCCCCCACAGGAAGCCTCATTTACTACGACCTTTCCACAATGAAGCAGATAAAAAAACTTTCCACAGAAAACATGCTCGAACAGCCCATGATTTTTGGTACTGGAAAAGTTAAAGACAGATTTTTTGCAGGCGTAAAGGACAATGTTATTTTCCTGATTGATGCCACCAATGGAAAAATTTTAGCCCAGTATCCGGCAAAGGATCCTTTTATTTTTGCAGCAAAAAGTGCCCACGAAGAAGGTTTTTATTTTACTACCAACAGCGGAAAGAGCTACAGTTTAAAAACCATCACGGACGAAATGCTCATAAAGCAGATTGGGGCAACCGGCATGCAGACCCTAAACCCGCCAACTCCTCTTGTGGTAAAAAACTTTATCGGTCTCAGAAGCCGTGATTCCTTTACCTGTGCGGCAAAAAACTCAGGAAGCATTATTCTTGGAACCCAGAGCGGAAACATTTACACAATGACATCCGTGCCTGAATCAGAAACCTACACCCTCTTCCCAATGACAGAAAAGATGTATGAGCGCATCTATGACATTGACACAAACAAGTCTGATTTTTACCTGCTGACTGCCTCTACAATTTATAAGTCTTCATTTGATTCCCGCCAGGTAGACCGCATTGGAGGAAATACCGCCCAGACAAATATTTTAAGTTACGCAGATGACGTAATCCTCTGGTCCAAAGGGGAACGTAAGCCTGTTCAGAGGGTAAGTGACGGACAGACAAGCATTCTCTTTTCACCCACCACTTCACTGCAGAACATGAGGGTCTTTGGCGACAAACTTGTATACATTCAGGGAAACTCTTCCGTGGGACTTTTTAATCTTTCTAACGGAAACAACCAGGAGATTTATTCAGGCACTTCCATCCAGGATGCCATTATGTATGATGAAAATTATCTCTACGTGGCAAAAACCAGTACTGGAGGAACTGACTCTCCCCTTATTTCTGTAAACATTCACACAAAGGAAACTGTGCCCCTTAAAATGCCCGGTAATGTTGCTTTCTCCCTCAGTTATGATTATGATTCCAGCCGCAAGAATGTTTACGGAGTAATTATCCGCCCTGAAACCCAGGGGGAAGGAAACGTTACGGAAGTATTTTCATACAACCCTGCAACAAAAGTGCTTAATACACTCCTCCGCCTTGCAGACGAAGATACAACTGCCTTTACCACCCTGCACTATCCCTACGTTTACACAAACCTTGGCAAAAACCAGGTTTATGCCTGTAACGTAGAGACTAAGAAAAACATGCTTTACCGCCGTTCTGCTTCCATGCCTATTAAAATGGTTCGCAGCGGAAACAGAATCGCCATTCTTAACAGAAACGGAAGCATCTCCTGGTACACCAGCACCAGCCAGGCCATCACCGCCGACTGGTATCTGACAGTGGATGGAGACTGGTTTGAATTCTAATTCTTAAATACAAAGTTTATTAAAGTACATCCTTTTTTGAAAGAAAGTGGGTGTTTCTTTAATAGACTGGTTTGAGTTTTAATGTGAAACTGGCACTTCACTCCCGTGGCATCTGTCATGGGGCCGGGCAGAGTTGCAGGCGAATTTTTGTCTAACACCTATTTTTGCACCACAATCTAGAAATTGTTTTTTGCTTCTTACTGCGGCTGCAAATTGCCACCCATGCCAGCTGCCACTCCGTTACGTGCCAGTTTCACATTATTAATGAAAAAAGACTTTGCAGGACCTTACTTTGCGATTTATACTTAAAAAACAGTTATATTTACTCAGTTCCTCAACATTTTGAAAAATACTACTTGAAAATACTTTAACAAAATGCTATCTTCATTTCATTCCAAGGCTACGCGTGTAGCAAAAAAAATCAATCTCATTTTTAGGGAAGGAGAAAAGTATGGCAATTCGTGGTGAGCTTTATACGACTCAGGTGAATTTGGACAATCGCTCGTATTTTTTCAATGTGAAGGAAAACCGCAACGGCGATGTATTCTTACAGGTAG
>JAEEKM010000229.1 GCA_016282455.1 Treponema sp.
AGAGGGGCGGGTACTCGGTTGGAGTTTTTAATGCTCAGGCTCGTTTAAGGGGACTGCCTCAGAAAAGAAATAAACTAAAGCTGGCTTAAAGCGGCGGCGATGCTGTAGGCTCTGTCTCCGAACTTTTCTATCTGGCGCACGAGGTCAATGTAGAGAAGCTCGGCTTTTACGTCGGCACCTGCTTCCAGGCGTTTGCGTGCAACCTTCTTGAGGTTTTTGCGGAATACATCTATCTGCTGTTCAATTTCTTTTGCAATAAGAAGCTGGTCGCGGTCAAGATGCTTGTTTATGTTTGATGCTACAAAGTTCATAATCTGGCGGGCAAGGTCCATGTAAGGTCCAAGCCTGTCCATGTCTTCCTGCGAGAAGGACATTTTTTTGTTGATGGATTTTTCCAAAAGCAGTGCTACGTTAAAGACGTCGTCTGTCATTTCTTCCAGGTCGTCTACAATCTGCTGCATGATGGAAAGTTCGTCTCCCTGCTGTGCAGAAAGCGGAAGTCTTGAACAGTTGATGAGGTATTTTGTAAGCTGTTCTTTCATCTGGTCTGCATAGTCTTCCTGCTTGCGGAGGTCGTCCATGTTGTTTGCAATGAAGTTTTCGCTTCTGTCGTCAAAGCCGCTTCTTACCCGTTCAAACATTTTTGTTACAAGTTCCGTCATGTCCTTGATTTCTTTTTCAGCACGGATGATGTAACTTGAGGCGTTTTCTTTGAGACCTGTTTCGTTGAACTCGAACTTGTATTCGGTGGGCAGGGTTTCCGGGTCGTCTTTGATTATTTTTTCCATCAATCCTGCTATCTGTTTTGTGAAGGGCAGACAGATAAGTGATGTTATTGTTTTTAATACTGTGTGAAGGGCTGCAATGTGGTAGGTGATGTTTTCTGTTGGTGTGCCAGGAATGAGTATGTCAATGAGCTGCAGGAAGGGGGTGAAGAAGATGCAGGCCAGTATTACCGTTGCAACGTTAAAGAGTACGTGAACCAGTGCCGTGCGTTTTGCGGGGGCACTTGCGTGAAGGCTTGCAAGAACGGCGTCTATTGTACTTCCTATGTTGCTTCCTATAACAAGGGCTGCGGCAAACTCCCAGTTAATGAGATGATTGTAGGCCATGGTAATGACGATGGCACTTTCTGCAGAAGAGGAGTGGATGAGGGCTGTAATGATGATGCCTACTACTACACCGATGAGTATGCTCCAGGCACCCCAGCCGGTAAAGTTTGTAAGGAAGTTGAGGGTTCCTTTCTGAGGGTCAATTGTGTCAGACAGCCAGTCCAGACCTATGAAAAGGAGGCCAAAGCCCATGATTGCTTCGCCCAGTGACTGTTTACGGAGTTTTTTGAAGAGGGTGAGTATGTAACCCAGACCAAAGATTGGAACTGCAAAGGCAGAGATTTTTAATGCGGAGCCGAATCCTAAAAGTACGACAATCCAGGCGGTGATGGTGGTTCCGATGTTTGCACCAAGTGTTACACCTACAGACTGTTCCAGAGTCATGAGCCCTGCGTTTACAAAACTCACTTCCATTGCGGTGGTTGCACCGGATGACTGAATGATGAAAGTGAGAACCAGACCGGTTATGAAACCTAACACGCGGTTTCCCGTCATAAATCCAAGGGCATTCTGCAGCTTGGAACCGGCACTTTTCTGGATGCCGTCGCTCATCATCTTCATTCCAAATAGAAGGAAGGCAAGAGAACCGATGAGCTGTAGTACAGAGGCTACGATGTTCATGGTAAGAGTGTAGCAAAAAACCGTATTTATGTAAATCTATACTTATTTATTCGTGGAAAATCTAATGCAACGGGAGTGAAGTGCCAGTTTCCATTTAATAAATAAAAGATAATTGAACAAGAGCCCGTTTTCTTCTATAATAACGCCATGTTCCGTCTTTATGTAGAAAGAAAGCCTGGTTTTGAAAACGAGGCAAAGCGTATTTTTGGAGAAATCACAGGATTTCTTGGTATCAGCGGTGTAAAGGGAGTTCGCTACCTTAACCGTTATGATGTGGAAAATGTTTCTGAAGCAGTGGCAAAGGCTGCCGCAACCCGCATTTTCTCTGAGCCCCAGTCTGATAATGTTCTTCTTGAAAAACTGGACATTCCTTCCGGTGCTACTCAGATTATCTGGGAGTATCTTCCCGGACAGTATGACCAGCGTGCAGACAGCGCAGAACAGTGTCTTTCTCTTTTGCGTGAAGGCCTTAAGGGAAGTGTTACAGTGGGAACAGAAGCTCCCCGCGTAAGGTGTGCAAAAATTGTTCTCCTTGAAGGAAATGTTTCTGCCTCTGACGTAGAAAAAATCCAGCACTATCTTATTAACCCTGTAGACAGCCGCCTTGCTTCTGCAGAAAAACCAGATACCCTTAAGATGACGGTGCATGAACCCGGTGACATTGAAACTGTAGAAGGTTTTATCGGTCTTGATGCTAAGGGACTTTCTGAACTCAGAAATAAACTTGGTCTTGCCATGGATGATGCCGACGTTAAGTGGATGCAGGATTACTTTGCTTCCAAACACAGGGATCCAACTATTACAGAAATCCGTGTTCTTGACACTTACTGGTCTGACCACTGCCGCCACACAACCTTTAATACAATCCTTAAAGACATTCAGGTTGAAGACGGTCCTTACGCAGATCTCTTCCGTTCTTCTTTCCAGAACTATACCGACATGCGCACTGAGCTTTATGCCGGAAGAAGTGACAAGCCCGTAACCCTTATGGACATGGCAGTAATCGGTGCAAAATATCTTCGCAAGCACGGTAAGCTTGATGACCTTGAAGTGAGCGAAGAAAACAATGCCTGTTCAATTTTCATTGACGTAAAGTACACTACAGACAAAGACGGAAACAAACTTCCCGCCGGTAAAGAAGAAAGTGAACGCTGGCTTCTGGAGTTTAAGAACGAAACTCATAACCACCCCACAGAAATTGAACCCTTCGGTGGTGCCGCTACCTGTATCGGTGGAGCAATCCGTGACCCCCGCTCCGCAAGAAGCTGGGTTTATCAGGCACTTCGCGTAACAGGTGCTGCAGACCCCACAGTTCCCCTCGATAAAACTCTGCCCGGAAAACTTCCACAGATGAAACTTACCCGTGAAGCAGCCCAGGGCTTCTCCTCTTACGGAAACCAGATTGGTCTTACCACAGGACAGGTTCACGAAGTTTACCACCCCGGTTATGTTGCAAAGCGCATGGAACTGGGTGCAGTGATTGCTGCCGCTCCCGTAGATCTTGTTTTGCGTGAAAGACCCGAAGCAGGTGATATAATCATTCTGCTTGGTGGCGGAACTGGCCGTGACGGAATTGGTGGTGCAACCGGTTCTTCAAAAGTTCACACAGAAAAATCCGTTACCACTGCCGCTGCAGAAGTTCAGAAGGGTAATGCCGTAGAAGAAAGAAAGATTCAGCGCCTCTTCCGCAACAAAGATGTCTGTCTCATGATCCGCCGCTGTAATGACTTTGGTGCAGGTGGTGTTTCTGTTGCCGTTGGAGAACTTGCTCCAGGACTGGACATTAACCTTGACGCAGTGCCAAAGAAGTATGAGGGTCTTGACGGAACAGAACTTGCCATCAGCGAAAGCCAGGAACGCATGGCCGTTGTGGTAAAAAAAGAAAATGTAGAAAAGTTTATTGAAGCTGCCGGAAAAGAAAATCTTAATGCCGTAGTAGTTGCAACCGTTACAGATACAGACCGCATGGTAATGAAGTGGCGCGGAAAAACTATTGTAGACATTGACAGAAGTTTTATTGACACTGCCGGAGCTCCACACGAAGCAGATGCAATTCTTGAAAGTCCTGCAAAACAGGAAGATTCACCTCTCGTAAAGCCTCTTGATTCTGTAAAAGAAAAAATCGCAGACATAAAGGAAGCCTGGCTTGCAAACATGAATGACCTTGCCTGCTGTTCACAGCGTGGTCTTGGCGAAAGATTTGACGGATCCATTGGTTCAAGTTCAGTCCTTATGCCTTACGGTGGAAAATATCAGTGCACACCCGAAGCAGGTATGGCTGCAAAAATTCCAGTTCTCTCTCCAAGAGAAACAAGCACTGTAAGCCTTATGACTTATGGTTTTGATGCCCGCGTTTCAAACTGGAGTGCCTGGCACGGTTCACAGGTTGCAGTTCTTTCTTCACTTGCAAAAATTACAGCCCTTGGCGGTAAGAGTGAAACCTGCCGTCTTTCATTCCAGGAATTCTTTGGTCGCGCAGTAGACAAAAAAACATGGGGTTACCCTGCCGCAGCCCTTCTTGGTGCCCTTGATGCCCAGAAAGCAAGCGGATGCGGAAGCATTGGCGGTAAGGACAGCATGAGCGGTACTTTTGAAAACCTCAATGTTCCCCACACCCTGGTAAGTTTTGCAGTAACAACAGATACTGTTAAGAACGTAACAAGCGGTTCCTTCAAAAAAGCAGGAAGTAAAATCTACCTTGTAAGTGTTCCCTACGATGAAACTCTTGCACCTGACTTTGAAACCTTTGCCCAGAACAGCGCCGCCCTTTACAAACTTAATGCCAGTGGAAAAATCTCTGCAATGTATCCGGTGAGCGCCGGCGGTATTGCAGAAGCAGTAAGCAAAATGGCAATGGGAAACAGAATTGGTGCTGCAATAGAGAACATTCCCACAAGCGCAACAAAGGCTTCTCTTTCCTGCTGCGAAGATGTTTCTGCCGAAGATCTCTTTACTCCGGTTTACGGAAGCATCCTTGTAGAAACAGACGAGGCTCTTGAGAATAATGCAGACTTTGCCGAAGGAACAGTAATTCTTCTTGGAAAAACAATTGCAGAAAAAGAGATTGATGTTCTTGGAGAAAAAATTCTTCTTTCAGAAATTGAAAAGACATGGGAAGAAAAACTTTCTGTGGTATTCCCCCCTGTTAGTGGAGCAGAAACACAGGCTCCCCTTAAGGACTGGGCACTTAAAGAACATGACTCTCTTGAAAAAGCAAGAAAAACTTTCAGTGTAAAAAACGCAAAGACAAAACCCAGAGTGATTATTCCAGTCTTCCCCGGAACAAACTGTGAGTATGATATGGCCCGTGCATTTAATCTTGCAGGTGCTGAAACAAAGATTCTTGTTTTCAGAAACCGCACGCCGGATCAGCTTGCAGAAAGTCTTGCTTCTTTCAGAAAAGAAATTGACTCTTCCAACATCGTAGCCTTTGCAGGCGGTTTCTCCAGTGGTGACGAACCTGACGGAAGCGGAAAGTTTATTGCAAACGTAATCAAGGCTCCCGCTATTGCAGACGGAATCATGGAACTGCTTAAAAAGCGTGACGGTCTGGTACTTGGAATTTGTAACGGTTTCCAGGCCCTTATTAAAACAGGTCTTGTTCCTTATGGAGAAATCCGCGAGATGACAGGAGACACTCCAACCCTTACCTACAATAAAATCGGCCGCCACATTAGCCGTGTGGTAAGAACAAGAATTGTAAGTGCCACAAGCCCCTGGGCCATGGACGAAAGCGTGCTTGAGAAAAAGCTGCATCTTGTTCCCGTAAGTCATGGTGAAGGCCGCATTGTAATCGGTGAGGCTCTTGCAAAAGAACTCTTCCAAAAAGGACAGGTGTTTACTCAGTATGTGGGAGAAGACGGAGTTCCTTCAATCACAGAACCTGACAACCCCAACGGAAGTCTTTTTGCAATCGAAGGTCTTACAAGCCCTGACGGACGTGTTCTTGGAAAGATGGGACACTCAGAACGCACTGTGGGAACAGATGCTCTGGGCGGAAGTCTTGACCTTATCAAAAATATTGCAAACCTTGAGGTTAATGCAAAAACAGAAAGTTCCGCACAGAATATTTTCCGTGCCGGTGTAAACTACTTTAACTAATGAAGGAAAGAGAAATGAAAAAACAGATTAAGAATTTTTCCATTGCCGTTTCTTTTGCCCTGCTCTCAGTTTTCTTTGCCTCCTGTGGCAGTGCATGGCTTACAGATTTTGATGCTGCAAAAAAGTCTGCAGAAAAATCAAACAAAAACATCATGCTGCTTTTTTCAGGCGACGACTGGGATTCTGCAAGTTCAGACTACAAAAAAGCAGTGTTCAATGACAGCAAATTTATTTCTGCCGTAAAAAAAGACAATGTGCTTGTAAACATTGATTTTTCTCAGGCCGAATATGCAAAGACAGAACTTCCTGAAGAAGCAGGAAAAAAACAGGTTGCCCAGGCAAAAGCCATTGAAGAGAATTACAAAAAGAAGGAAGCCCTTGCAAAAAAATTAAGTCTTGGTCAGTATCCTTCACTTTACATTCTCACAAAAGAAGGTTACTACCTTACTTCAATTCCCTGTTCTGAAGACACAAAAAACGTAGAGGCATTTCTTGCTTCAATTGATTCACACAAAGCAGAGATGGAAAAAAATCTTGATGCAATCAATGTTGTGCGTGCCGCAAGTGGAACTGAAAAAGTAACTGCTATTGATACCCTGTATGAAAACTTCCAGGCAGAGTATCTTGGACCTTTTGAAGAGCTTGTTCATCAGGTGCCGGAGCTTGACCCTGAAAACGAAACTGGTCTTGTGGGAAAATATCTTCTCTACGGTGCATACTTTGATTCTTACAATGTTTTTGAAAACTCTCCCGAAGAAGCCTCTCAGTGCTTTGAACGCATTGCAACAAGTTCCTTCCTTGACACAGAGCAGAAACAGAATGCCTATTACATGGCTGCTTACATGCTTGCCCGCGGCGGAGTAGAAGAGTTTGATCTTATTGAAAATCTGCTTCAGACTTCTTATGATCTTGACCCCGATTCCGAACATGCCGAAGGTCTTATGAACGCAATCACTGCAGTGCGCCAGATGGCAGAGGCTGCAAAAACAGATTCATCAGAAGCTCCTGAAGAATGATTTTTCTTCTCATTGCAGCAGTAATACTTATCTTGCTCTCCCTCTCGTTTTCGGCAGCGGAGAGCGCATTTCTTTCTATAAATAAACTGCGGGTGCGTTCCCTGCGTAATCAGAAAAACCGCCGTGCCGTTCGTGTGTGGAAACTTCTCTGTAACAAGGAACGCCTCATCAACACCCTTCTTGTTGGAAACAACATTGTAAACATTACCCTTTCTTCAATCATCACATATATTTCCCTTCGTCTCTTTGGTAAAGCGGGGGTGGGTATTGCAACTTTTGTGGCAACCCTTTTACTTTTAGTTTTTGGTGAAATCTCTCCCAAAACCTTTGCCACCCGTCATCCCGAAGCAATTGCATTTTTTTTCAGTGGCTTTATACAGGTACTTGAAGTCATTCTCTCTCCGGTAGTTTTTATTCTCACTGGTTTTTCCAGCGGACTGCTGCTTCTTTTAAAAGTGGACACAAAGAAAAAAGAACTGTCTTTTACGGAAGAAGAAATTAAAACCCTCATTGAAGTTGGCAGTGAACAGGGGGTGATTGAAAATGATGAAAAGAACATGATGCACAGAGTCTTTAAGTTTAAAGACCTTGCCGCAAAAGACATAATGATTCCAAGAAAAAATATTCGTGCCATTCCCCTTGACGCCACATACAGTCAGGTAATTGAAATAAGTGAGCGCTATTCAGTTTCTCGTTTTCCTGTTTACAAAAAAGACATTGACGATATTGTCGGAATCCTCTATCTCAAAGATTTACTTTTTTACATGCATGAACCGCAAAACTTTTCAGCCCAGAAAGTAATGCGTCCCCCTCTCTTTATTCTTGCTACAAAAAAATGTCCAGTGTGGAACAGATGCTACACGAAAACCATCAGAGCATGGCGGTTGTAATAGATGAATATTCCGGAACTTACGGAGTGCTTACAAGCGAAGACATTGCCCGCGAAATTTTTGGAAACATTGCAGATGAAAATAAATTCTATGCCCGCCGTGTAGATGTGCAGGTTGAAAAAAATACAAAAGGTAATTACGTAGACGGACTTTCCCGCCTTACTGACATAAACGATAAACTCGAAATACATCTTTCCTCCGACCACTGCGAAACTTTGGGCGGCTACATGAGTGAATGTTTGGGCCGCATTCCCCGTGAAGGCGAAAGCATTGTCCGTGAAGGCTATAAGTTTACTGTTACCCGCATGGATGACAAGCGGGTTGCAGGTGTTCTTGTGCGGAGTGAAAATACGGAGGAAGAAGAATGAGTGTGCTTTACATTGTTTCCTGTGTGCTTGCAGAAATTCTTCTTGTTTTTCTTGCTGCATTTTTTGCAGGTTCTGAAACCGCATACACAAGTCTTTCCCGCATAACGGTAAGGCAAATGCTTAAGGATAAGGAACGTAATGCCAAAAAAGTTTCATACCTTCGTTCAAACCTTAACAGGCTCATTTCAACACTTCTTATCGGAACAAATTTTGTTGTGACCCTTACAAGTTCCATTGCCACTGCCTTTGGTGAACGGGTTCTTGGTTCCCGTTACATTCCCTATGTTACGGCCTTGGTAAGCATTCTTGTAATTATCTTCAGCGAGATTATTCCCAAAACCTATGCCGCCATGAAACCGAAACAGGTGGCAAAAAAAACTGCCTCAGTCATTATCGTCCTGCAGAAAATTCTTTTTCCAATCGTCTGGCTCTTTAGCATGCTTACAAAATTCCTTGAGTTTATTGAAAGCATTTTCTTTAAGGAACAGCAGCCCCTCATTACCGAAGATGAATTAAAGACTCTTCTGGAAGTGGGAGAAAATGAAGGAACCCTTAAGGAACATGAAAGGGATATGCTGGACAGTATCTTTGAGTTTTCTGACCTTCAGGTTTCCGATGTAATGCGCCACCGTTCTCTTGTAAAATACATCAATGTAGATTCAAGCCGGGAAGAAGTTGTTGCCGCTTTTGCCCAGTCCGGTTATTCCCGTTTACCTGTCTACGAAAATGATTATGAAAATATTGTCGGTGTGCTCCATTACAAAGCGGTTCTCTTTGCCATGAAGTCTCTGCGTGAAGATAAAAACTTTGTGCGTTCCTGCATGAGGGATGTCCTTTTTGTTCCTGAAAGTCTTACTGCGGTGGAACTTTTGCAGAGGTTCAAAAAAGAACACAGGCATTTTGCAGTTGCCTTAAACGAGTACGGTAGCATGGCAGGTATTGTTACCATGGACGACATTCTTCGCGAAGTGTTCGGCCGTATGACAGATGAATACGGAAGCGGACAGGTACCTGTGGAAAAACAGATTACCGTTGTGGGTACAAAAGAGTTTATTGTTCCGGGAGAAATGCATCTTGAAGATGTGAATGACCTTCTTAAACTTTCTCTTGAAAGTGAAGACTTTGATACTTTAGGCGGATGGCTTCTTGAAAAAATCGGTGAACTTCCGCCCATAGGCTATGCATACCGTGAAGATAAACTGCTCTTTATTGTAGAGGACCAGAGTGCCCGCAGAATAAAGCGCGTTCGCATTGGTTTTTTATAGGGGACTTTTAGTTTCTTTTTAAGAATTTTTCATAGTCTGCACAATCAGTTCAGCAGATTTTTCTATTCCCAAAAGAGAACTGTTAATCATAAGATCGTAGTGACTTCTGTTACCCCAGGTGCGTTCGGTGAAGGTGTTGTAGTGATTTGCCCTGCGCTTATCTATGAGCTTAACTTCGCGTTCTGCCGTTTCGGGGTTGAGTCCTTTTTGTTCGATTGCACGTTGTATTTTATCTTCCAGCGGTGCATAAATGAAAATGTTAAGAACTTCATCTTTACCTATTTCTTCACAGTGACGGAGAATGTAATCTGCACAGCGTCCGACAATTACACAGGGACCTTTTTTTGCAAGACTGATTATTACATTTCTCTGTGCATTAAAGACCTGGTCTGCAAGGGGAAGGGTGGGAAGGCTTGTGTTTACACCGGTAGTAATGCCTGATGTTCCCGGAGCCGCATAGCTTGCCCCAAGAAGCATTGTGTAAAGCCAGCCGGAAGAAATATTCTGTTCCGTTTCCTGAATGAACTCTGGCGAAAGACCTGAATCTTTTGCCGCCATATCAATTATTTCACTGTCATAAAAAGGTAGGTTTAGTTTTTCTGCTACAAGTTTTCCAATGCTGTGACCGCCGCTTCCATACTCACGGCTGATGGTAATATATTTTTTCATAAGTGCCTCCGTTAAAACACTTATATTTTAGCACGATTTTTTTCTATGCGCAAAGTTTTTTTGTTCTTTAAGCGTATTCCTTTCCCAGAAGACGCCGTCTGTGTAGCCCTGTATTTCCCTGTCATTTTCTGCATCAAAAAGTCGTCTTTCTGCCAGGCTGCAGTATTCTTTGTTCTGTTCAATTCCTACAAAATGACGTTCAAGTTTTTTTGCAACTACAGAGCTTGTACCGCTTCCTAAAAATGGATCCAGTACAAGGTCGCCTTTGTTTGAAGAAGCAAGAATGAGTTTTGCAATGAGTTTCTCTGGTTTTTGGGTGGGATGATCTGTGTTTTCTGCCATGCTCCAGAAGGGAATGCTTATGTCATCCCAGAAATTCGAAGGGCAGGTGTCACGGAAGTTTCCGCTTTCACTTTCATTCCAGTCTTTTGGCTGACCGTCTGTTTTGTAGGGAGCAATTACCCGCCGCCTCATTTTTACAGCATCAAGATTAAAAATATAATCCTTAGTCAGACTGCAGAACCAGATGTCTTCCATTCCATTTTTCCAGTTGCTCTTTGCACCCCGGCCTTTTTCCCTCTGCCAGGTGATTCTGTTTTGTATGAAAAGTTTTTTTTCTGCTTCCAGTTCTAAAAGCACCTGTGAAATGAGCATGGAACTTTTCCAGTCGCAGCAAATGTAAAGGGAGCCGCTCTCTTTAATTTTGGGTAAAAGCAGAGAGAGCCATTGTCTTGTGTATTCAAGATAGTTTTCGTTTGAAGTTTCCTTAAAGACTTTTCCTGCGTAATCTTTTGAAAGATTGTAGGGCGGATCTACTATGGCAAGGTCTGCTAAATTTTCCGGCAGTGATTTTAAGACGGCAAAAGTGTCGCCGCAGATTGTTTTGTCTTCAAGGCTTTGTTTTGTAAAAGATTGTGAATTGTTTTGCGGGTTCTGGTTAAAGTTTATGCAGCGGGAAAAATACATTTCCACTTCATCTTCGCTTAAACGCAAAGTTCTGTTCCGTGATGATTTTTCCCCCTGCATATTTATTTATCTTGTCTTTTCGATTTTGTCGTGCTGTTCTTCAAGCATTTCCATCACGTGGTCGATGATGGTCTGTTTGGGATCCGGTGTGTCTTCGGGAAGGGAGGCAAGGAAATCTTTTCTGAAAGACTTGCAGTCGATTACAGGACTTGATGCATACACCAGTTTGTCAGGACCAACCAGGTCATCAAGCATGTCTTCACTCTGAATGGTAAGAATGCTTCCGTTAATGCTTACAAGAATCATTATGTCAAAGAGACGGAGGTAGCTGTCAATTTCACGAAGTCCGCGTTTTGTTTCCGGGTGTCCTTCGCGGTAACGTGTACCTGAGGGGAAAACAAGAATAACTTCTCCGCGTCTTTTGCAGTCGTCCATGGCACGCATGGCGGCAAGATTTATTTTTCTTGCTTTCTGCTCTTCGGCTTTTGCTTCTTCTTCGCTTTCGGCAGACTGTTCTTTTGCAGTAAGGCTTCTTGTGGGGTAGATGACTACTCTTGTAAAACTTTCTGCAAAT
>JAEEKM010000230.1 GCA_016282455.1 Treponema sp.
AAAATGCCGCGCTCTCTGAGCCTGGTGCTTGTCTGCGCGGCTTCTCTTGTTTTAATTTTACTTTTATTAAAACTCATTCCCAATAAAAGCCTGAGTGATTTTTGTTCCCGGCAGTACAGTACAAGGTTTTATGACAGAAGCGGTAACCTTCTTTATGTGATGAGCCTTGATGAAGGTCTGCGCCGTGAATACAGGTCCTTTAAGGAATTTCCAAAAGCACTTGTTACTCAGGTGGTGCATGAAGAAGATAAAAATTTTTTCTTTCATCCCGGAATAGATTTAACTGCAATTCTTCGTGCCGCAAGACAAAACAAAAGTGCGGGGCGGGTGGTAAGCGGTGCTTCTACAATTACCATGCAGCTGGTCCGCCTCATCTGGCCCAGACAAAATAAAAATGTTGGACTTGGTGTAAAAGTTTCCGAAGCCTTTCGAGCCCTTTATCTTGAACTCAAACTTTCTAAAAAAGAAATTCTTGAACTTTACATGAACAATGTTCCCTTTGGTTTTCAGGTTGAAGGAGTTACAAGTGCGGCAAGGAGTTTTTTCTCTAAGGAAGTGAGTGAACTTTCGCAGGAAGAAATGGAACTGCTTTCTAAAATTCCCCGTCGTCCTGCAGAGTATGCGCCTGAAAAAAAATATGTCTATCCGCTTGAGTCAAGGCATTTTATAAATTATATAATCGATGACTATAAAAAGAAAAAAGAAATTCTTCCTCCGGAACTGCATCTTTCTTTGAACAGTGAACTTAACGAACTTATAAAAACTTATATTCAGTTAAAACTCGATGAACATGAAGATGCCCGCATTCACAACGGAGCTGCCCTTGCAATAGAAAATGCAACGGGAAGAATTGTTGCCTGGGTAGGTAATGCAGATTTTGATTCTCCCTTTGGAGGACAGATTGACGGCGTGCTTGTTCCAAACCAGATGGGAAGTTCCATGAAGCCTTTTTTGTATGCGCTTTCTCTGGAAAAGGGAATGAGCCCTGCTACAGTGCTTCCTGACATTCAGACTGATTTTGGCGCCCAGGGAGTTTATGTTCCCCTTAATTTTAACAACCGCTACAATGGGCCGGTTCGCTTTAGGGTGGCACTCGCTTCGAGCCTTAATATTCCTGCAGTCTATCTTTTAAAAAATCTCGGCATGGATGAATACCTTAAAACTCTTTCTTCTCTGGGTTTTGATTCTCTTTCCAAAAAGCCTGAGGGAAGTCTTGGTCTTTCACTTGCGCTGGGTTCTGCAGAAGTTACTCTTTATGAAATTGTAAAAGCCTTTACTGTTTTTCCAAATGACGGTCTGGTCTGGGATGAACTTTCTTTTCTTTCTGATAAAAAGTCCAGGGAACAAAAACACAGGGTTTATTCACAAGATGTTTCCAGAATCATGCTGGACATTCTTTCTGATTCTCATGCGCGGGAACTTGGGTTTGCAAGGGCAAAAGTTTTTGACACCCCTTACCCAAGTATATTTAAGACAGGAACTTCAAATCAGTTTCAGAACATAATTGCCCTTGGTGCAACAAGTGCCTATACCGTGGGTGTGTGGATGGGAAACTTTGAAGGAGAAACCGTTATCCGTCAGACAGGAAGCAGTATTCCTGCGGCAGTTGTCCGCGAAGCCCTGGATTATCTTACAGAAAAAAACGGTTTTGAAAAATTCCCCCTCCCTGAGCATTTTGAAAAGAAAAGTTTATGTGCCCTTTCTTTAATGCAGCCGACAGAGGCCTGTCCTACAAGGGTGATGGAGTTTGTAAGAAAAGGGACTGCCCCTGAAAAAGCTTCTTCCGGTAAAGAGATTCCCTGTACCTGGCACAAAGAAGAAAATGGTAAAGTGCTTGTTAGTTACCCTAGCGAATACCAGCACTGGGCGTCTGGAAAAAATATGGCAGGAAAGATTCAGACGGGCAATAGTGAAATTTCCATTTCATACCCCAGAAACAATTCGCTCTTTTTTTATGACCCCGGTGTTCCTCCTTCATCTCAGTACATGAGGGTTCAGGCAATTGGCGGAAAGTCTGAAAAAGCCAGCCTCTATGTGGATGACCAGTTTTTCTCCCAGACTGAACTTCCCTTTGCATGGAACATTCCCTTAAAGCGCGGCGAACACACAATAACCGTTACCTGCGGTGACTCCTCCGTAACCCACACTTACACTGTAAAATAAGCGTCCTGTACTGTCATAAATACGCGTTAATCTAAATGCTAAAGAACATACGTTAAATGGAAAATTGACACTCCACTCCCGTGTCATCTGCCATGGGGCCTGGCACGGTTGCAGGCGAATAATAGTTGAACATAGAATTTTGCACCACAATCTGGTTATTATTTCTGATGATTACTGCGGCTGCAAATTGCCACCCATGCCAGCTGCCACTCCGTTGCGTGCCAATTTTCCTTCTCAATGATTGTATTTACAAGCAATTATCAGTACTGACATATTATGTTGAAAATTAATACATATAAACAGTTATGAAAAAAACAATTAAATGTACGCTGTAATGGAGCCGGGGTTCCACTGCGAAAAAAATTCTGCACAAGCGAGCAAAAGCGAGCGCGGAAGCCTTTTTTCGCAGCGGGTTCCCGGCGGGAATGGAAGCGTACATTTTATTTTAGATTTACACTTAGTAGGATTTTATTAGAATAATAATAGTAATCGACAAATAAATGTTCGGTACTTGACTAAGTGACGTTTATTTTGATAAAATCGATTACCTGTGAAATTTCGCAGCGGAAGGACGGTGAGTTTAAGACATGGCAACAATCAATGTTGACGAGAATGAGAACCTTGAGAAGGCAATCAAACGTTTCAAGAGAATGGTTGAAAAAGAAGGCATCATCCGCGAATACAAAAAGCGCGAGTACTATGAAAAGCCCTCTACAATCCTGAACCGCAAGAACAAGGCTCTGGCACGCAAGCTTCTCAAGAAGAACCACAGTCGTGGTCACGACTCAAAGTCCTACTAATTTTAGTCTGGCTTAAATGAGAGGAACCTTCTTAAAAAGGGGGTTCCTTTTTTTATGCTTATTTTTCATAATGGTAAAATGAACAAGAAATCCGGGTACAATTTTTTTAGACTTATTTTATTGAGCTTAACTTTTGTTTTTTTCTCCTGCGCTTCCATGCCTTCTTCGCTCATACAGAGAACGGAGCTTTTTTTAGAAAGTGCCGCAGGGAGTTTAGTCTGGGAAGAACTATCACCGGGAATTTCCTATGCGCTTCTTGAGGAAAAAAATATTCCCCAGAGAATTCATCTTGTAAAAGTGGAACTTTCAAATCCTTGTGTTGAACTTTTTCTTTACCCCAAAGATGCAGGAGAGCCTTTTGTGGCAAAAAGTGCAGAGGCTTATGCAAAAGAAAATAATCTTACCGTTTGTATGAACGCCGCTCCTTTTGTAATTCCTTCTTTTGGAAAAAGAAAGACTGTTGGAATCCATGTAAGTGGAGGCTTTCAGACTTCTCCATTTTCTGAAAAATATGCCTGCATGGGTTTTGGAAAAACAAGTTCCCCTTCGGGAGAGCACTGGTATGGAAAAATATTTTCTTCACAGAAAGAGGCGTTAACCAGTGGCTGCTCAGAAATACTGGGAGCATTTTTTGTTATCCTGCAGAACGGAGAGGAAGTTCCCTTTGCCCGCGAAAGCCTTGACTCCCGTTCAGCGGCAGGACTTACACAGGACGGGGAAACTCTTTACCTTTTGTGTGCCGAAGGAGAAGCATCTGCTTCCGGCAGGGGAGTGTCCTTTCAGCAGTGTGCCCGTCTGTTTAAGAATCTTGGCTGCAACAGTGCACTTGAGTTTGACGGGGGAGCAACTGCAGCTCTTTTTGCAGGAAAGAAGGTTATGGAATGGGGGCCAAGACAAAAGGCGGCGTCTGTATTTGGTTTTTGCTCCCGTTAAAAAAAAATAAATATCAGGCAATCTTACAGTTTCTTATTATGCATTTGTGTGCTATCATTAAAGCATATGAAAAAGCATTTTGAACTTTTTAAGAAAACTCTGATTTTGTTAGTAGTGCTGCTCTTTATTTCAGCCTTAACTTCGTGCAGTAATTTTTTAGAAAGCGGTACTTTTTTGGGTCAGTTAAAAAAAGACATTGATTATGCAAATGCTCCTGAGTGTACTCTTGTTGTTCAAAGTGAGTCTTCTTATGGTTCCTTTCTTGTTTCAGGTTCCATAAAAGTAAAGGCTGGCTATGCGACAGATCTTCAGTTTACGGTAAATAAGGAAGAGTATTATTTTAAGGGGCTTGAAGCTGTAAGTTCAGCTGACAATGAAGTAAGCCGGAATGCTTTTGTTGATTTTACTACAGACAGTTCTGGAAGTGATGAGTCTAAAGGAATTTATAAAATAAATGTAAAGCTTTTAAAAGCCTGTACTGACATACTTATCCGTCCTGTATGCGTCCGTCTTCCGGCAGTAACAGGTTTTTTGCCTGACAGCAGGGAACTGCAGTTTGCAAATGTTCCTCTCGAAATTTATTTTAATATGCCTGTAACGGAAAGTGTAAATCAGACTGCCATTATTTCAGCCTTAAATATAAAGTCCTTCGGTGAGGATGTTTCTGACTATTTTGAGTTACCTGAATTTAATGAAAGCGGAACCTCCCTTGTAATTATGCCTAAAACAGAAGCTGAGTATCCCGGACAATCTCTTCAGTCATTTGTTTCCAGTTTACAAAATCCAAGTCTTTCTTCGATTACCCTTTCCTTTAATCCCGATGTAACAATCGAAAAAGAAGAAGTCACTTTTCCATTAAAGTCAGACACTTTTACGGTCCGTTACAAAGCCGACACAGATACAACAGCTCCAGAGAAACTTGATTTTTTTGTAACCCGTCATGAACTTTCCCTTGCGACTGCAGCCTCTCTTGCCATGAAAGAAAAATTTATTCAGGGAAATCTTAATCTTTTTCCTTCCACTGAAGACGAAAAGAATAAAATAAGACAGAACCGTACCAGCGGAACCATTTATATTTACGGTCAGTATCGTGCTCAGTCAGGAATAAAAAATATCCGCGTAACGGAGCAGCGTACAAATGACACGTCAGGTCTTTCTTTAAACGATGAGACTCTTTTAACAGTTTACAATAAGAATTCTGACAATATAGAATTTTCCACTATAGAAGGAGATACATACTTTTGCATTAAGCACACCATAAGGCAGGGAGATGAAACAGACCGGAATGACGGTGCTTTTTTAATGAATGTTACGGCTTTAAGCGCAGCCGGTGTTGCGGCAGAGACAAAGACTTTTACTGCAATCAAGAAAAGCGTTTTAGATATTCGGCTTGAAAAAGAATGGTTTGGAATAGAAAACGGTGAAAACTTTTATACCTACAGAAATGAGTCTGATTTTAATGAAAGCGATTTTTTAATGGATTTAAGAAGCCTGAGAATCTGGATAGAACCTTTGTATGATGTTGTCGGAAATTTGTATGGTCCGGTTACATTTGAACCTGAAAGTCTATTATGGGAATATGAATATACGGACAGAAATAATACTAAACGTAAAGAAATGAATTATATTTACGATGACTCTGGAAATAGCGAAGGACTGCATCTGCCGCTGGATGTTGATTCTATATCCGGAATTAATTTTGTCCTGAATTTTTATGATGACTTAGGCAATACAAAAAAATATGAAGTAACAATTCCTTCGGAAAGGGATTATTCATATATAGCAGAGCGCTCAGAAAATACAGTATCAGTCACTTCCTTTTATGGTTTACGCGCCCAGACAACAACTTTTATTCTTGTAAAAGCTTATCCTGACGGCTCAAAAAAAATAAAGAGGTATCTAAATTTAAATGATGTAAGTTTTGAGGAAAACTGTTCCTTTTATGTTTCTTTTTTAGATTATGACGGTATTAATGAAATTTATACGGAGCTTCTTCCGCTTGAGATAAATGTGCCTGAAACGACGGTTTCTGTTCCTCAGGTTACGCTTAAAAACAGTGATGAAACTAATCTGCCTCTTGAGTTTGTAAAGTCAGGAAATGAAGGAATTCTTACCGGAACAATTTATCTTGCAGAAGAATCCTGGAATACCTTTGATTCAATTTATGCAGAACTCATTTTGCCTTATGCTTCTCCTTCAACTTTATTATTTGAAAAAAATAAAGCACAGGCTTCCTTTGAATGTGCGGGAAATTTGCTTTTTATGGAAGACTGGACATTTACAGTCTATGGTGTTAAAAATCATTTAAAATCAGAGGGGGTTCTGGTAAATGTTCCCAAACTTACAGATACTTTAAAATATGATGCATATGCTCCGTATGGAAATTTTTCCGGCTTTGTGAGCGAAGACTATTATGCTTTTGAAATCACTGATACTTCTTACTCTTCTTCTGGTCCGGATTATGGACTGGTGTATATCAGGGGGCTTGAAAAAGAATACCGCGCGGATGAAAACAATGGTTTTCTTGCAAAGATACCGGTATGGGATATTTGGAAAGCTGATTCAAAGGGGGAGGTTCTATTTAACTATTTTGTTTACGATAAATCAGGGAACAGCAGAATCGGAAGGGTGAATAAACGGATATTTGCTCCTGCAGTAAGCGGCGTGAAAAAAAACAATGCCCAATGGAAGGTAAATTTTCTAGAAGCGCCCACTAATGTACTTAGGCAAACGACAGATGTTTATGCACTTGACGAAAACGGAAAGTGGACAAAAACTGGTGAAAATTCATCTACTGTCATTGATTTGCCTGAAAACAGCGTTGTAAAAATCGTCTATCATTATCGATACCGTGTGGATCAACCGGAATGTTTTTCTGCACCTTTTTTCTTTTACACCGGTTCTCCTTCTTCTGGTCTTTATGATCTTCTCTGGAAGACCGGTACCTCAAGCTCTTACGTTGCAGTTCAGTCTGATGCACCAGTATTTGTCCATACACTTATTACTGACTGTGATTATTCAGAATGCAAGGACTGGACTGCTTCTGACTGGGAATATTTCATAAAACATACAGGCGATACATATCTTTCATTTTCAGAAAGCGACCACAATCCTAAACGCTATTCTATTCCTGTGGAGGAAATTGAAGAAGGCGAGTGTTATGTGGTAATTGCACACTTTGCAGATAATCACACAGAAATGAGCGAAGTAATGATTATGAATTAATAAATGCTTCTTGTGAGAGAAAATAAAAAATGCTATAATGCCCCTCATGAAAAAGACATCATTTATAAGCTGTATTTTAGTTTCTGCCCTTATGGCTTTTGGCATTCTTTCTGTTTCCTGTAAATCAACCCCGGTGGAAGTTCCCTATGATGCAAGTGAACTTGAGATAATTCAGCTTGCCCAGACTGCCTATGATTCAGGCGACCAGAAACTTGCCGTTGAGTATTATTCCATGCTCTTAACCCGCTTTGGAATGGATACAGCCACTTACATTGAAGGCCGCTACGAAATTGCCCACATATACGTAAAGCAGAAAAAGTATGATCTTGCCGCTCCCATGCTCGAAGAGATTATTGCAATCTACGAAAGCAGTGCCCCAGGTACACTCCCCGGAGCCTACCGCAAGCTTGCCCTTTCTGACTACCAGAAGATTCCGGAAGATAAACGCCAGTCAAGTAAATAGTAATTTTCTGCAGAATCTATAAAAATTGCAAAAAATTATATGGTATACAACTGATTTTTCTTGCCAAAGGATTTCTTTTGCATTATCTTAAAAGTGTAAGCCAAGAAAACAGTTGGCATGGAGGATATTATGGCAATCGAACTGACAAAGGACAATTTCAAAGCAGAAGTATTGGACAGCACAATTCCTGTTCTTGTAGATTTCTGGGCACCCTGGTGTGGTCCCTGCAAAATGATGGGTCCTGTTGTAGAAGAACTTTCTACTGAACTTGCCGGTAAAGTAAAAGTATGCAAGGTAAACGTTGACGACAACGAAAATCTTGCCGGTAATTATGATGTAATGAGCATTCCTTCTTTCTTTGTTTTTAA
>JAEEKM010000231.1 GCA_016282455.1 Treponema sp.
CAGGGAATACGCAAGAGCCTTTTACAAAAAAGAAACAATGCTTAAAAACCTTGAAGGCAGACGTTCCTTCTCTTTCAAATACAGAGTGCTGGTAAACGATGACCCCAGATTCTTCCTTTTTACAGTGATGAGGGAAAAAGACAGTCAGTATCTTATCTTTTTTGAAAAAGACATTGAAGACGAACTTAGGGCAGAAAAAAAACAAAAAGAAAATCAGAAGCAGACAATCACTTTCGGTCAGATTGCAGAAAGCCTTGCTTCCAACTACGATGTAATCTACTATGTAAACATTGCAGACTCCTCTTATGTATGTTACCAGTCAAACAATATCTACGGTCAGCTGGAAATAAATAAATCAGGAAATGATTTTTTCACAGAATCCCTTATAAACATTCCGGAAATGATTCACAAGCAGGACTGCGAAAGTGTTATAGACTTCGTAAACAGGGACAAAATGATTTCCACAATGGAAACCCGCAAAGACTGCAGTATAAATTACCGCATGATGGTATCTGGTAAACCGCAGTACACCAGAATGACAGTCAGAAAAAGCAGCGACGGAACGCATTTTATCATAGGTGTGGAAAATGTAGACGCTGAAGTAAAAAAAGAAAAGCAGCATCTTAAGGAACTTAAAACAGAAAAAGAACTTGCAAGGCGGGATGAACTTACCGGAGTAAAAAACAAAACTGCCTACAAAGAACTTGAAGCCTCCGTTCAGGGAAGCATTGATAACGGCATGGATTACCTTAACTTTGGACTCGTTGTCTGCGACTCAAACAACCTTAAACTCATTAACGACACACAGGGTCATGCAGCCGGAGACGGATACATTCTTGCCTCCGCACATCTTTTGTGTAAGATTTTTGTTCACAGTCCTGTTTTCAGAGTAGGCGGCGATGAGTTTGTAGTTTTCCTCCGCGGAGATGATTACGATGCAAGAAATGAACTCATGGAAAAACTCCACAGGCAGGTTATGGAAAACAACAAAAAAGGCACAGGTGTAATCCTCGCTTCCGGAATGGCAGAATTCAACCATGAGAGGGACAGTCTGGTTTCTGATGTATTTGAAAGGGCTGACAAAGAAATGTATGAAAACAAAAGACAGTTAAAATCCCTCGCTTAAATTATATAAACCAAATCTGATAATCCATCTTGTTATTTTATGTATTTGGGTTTAAAATTATAGGAATGAGGAATTTAAGAATACTGTCTTTATTACTGATAACATCGTTTCTTATCTCAGGCTGTTCTTATAATAATCAACAGAAAAAGAATGACGTTAAAAATACGTCCGAAGCAAAAAATGAAGCTCTGGAAAATGAAAGATTCCATTTTGCCCCCACGCTTGATTCTTACCATCCAAAGAAAAAATCCTACAACCTCTATTTAACCTATAAAACTGCCCACCCCTGGTGGGACGCCGTTGCCCTTGGCATAGAAGACGCTGTTAAACAGTATGAGCAGAAGAATATTTTTATAACCTACGACTATCTGGCACCCGAAAAAATGTCTGCCTATGATCAGATAGAAAGAATTCAAAAAGCAGCCGCAACCCGTTCCTATGATGTAATCGGAGTAGATGTTGCAGACATTGAGATAGTTACCCCGGTAATAAATAAACTCATAGACCAGGGCCATAAGGTAATGACTTTTTCAAGTTCAGACTCAGGAAAGGAAAACGGATGTAAAAGAATTGCCTATGTCGGAAATACCCACAACTACAAGGACGGAACAATTCTTGCACAGGCTCTTTGTGAAAAACTAAATTACAAGGGTAAAGTTGCCATGCTTGTGGGAAACCACGGTGCCCCCTGCCATGAAGACCGTGCTCTGGGTGCAAAAGAAATCTTTTCAAAATACCCTGAAATAGAACTGGTAGATGTGCAATACGATGAAGACCTGGAAGAACTTGCCTGCGACTTTACAAAAGACTTTCTAAAAAAATACCCTGATTTAAAAGGACTCATCTGCTGCAACATGAGCAACTCTGTGGGAGCAGGACGGGCAGTTAAAGAGACAGGTAAAGAAACCCAGATAGTAATTACAGGAATGGATCATGACAGAAGGGCTTTAGAGTACCTTCGTGACGGAGTAATTTATGCCCTTGCATTACAGGACTGCTATGCAATCGGTTTTGACACAATTACAACTGCAGTAAAAATTGCAGACGGACTGCTTCCGGGAAAAGAATTTCCAGAAATGACAGAAGAAGCTTCTACAGTTTTCTTTCAAAAAGATGCAAGCTGGCTTCTGCGTTCTCTTTATGGAGAAATAGATTAGGCGGAACAAAATGATTATCAGCGAAAATAAAATTGTCTTTACAGGCGCAATTATTATAGTACTCCTGATTGCATTAAGCACCCTGTGGAATATTCACAGTGCCCAAAAACAAACGCAGCTTGTTGCAGAAAGTGTAAGCGACTTTTATATTGAAGAGATTGCAAACCGCCGCATCACCATTATTTCAGATACGCTTAAACAGAATTTTCAGTACATGCATAACGCACTGGAGACAATTACAAAAGAAGATTTAAGTTCTGTAAACTCACTCAGACACTACCTTGGCAGAATCAGAAAACTTTACGGGGTTGAAAAATTTTCTTTTGTAGATGAAGAAGGTCTTGTTTATACCGCCCACTCCACAAGTACCGGCAAAAGCAGATACCCCTTCCTTGCAGAAGGACTTTCCGAACCGCTTGTTACAACTGTCATGAACTACGGAGGAGAAAAACTTCTCTTTATTGCCCTGCCCGTTTCTGATATTACATTTGAAGGAAAAAAGATTACCGCCTGTTTTGCCCAGGTGAACATAGATCAGATGGTCCGTTCCATGACTTTCCGTGCAGAGAACATGGAAACCTATTTTAACATCTACTTAAAAAATGGAGAAAGCCTTACAAACGCTCCCTTCGGAGGTCTTGACCCCGGAAGAAATATTCTTTCTGTAATTCATGAAAATGACGAAAGTCAGAACAGCTATCAAAAGATTGCGGATGATTTTCAAAACGAAAGAAAAGGCAGCATACATGTTCCTTACAGAAGACAGGAAGCCCACCTTTATTATGCACCGGTAGAAGAAATCGGCTGGATGCTTTCCATTCTGGTTTATGATAATGTAATTACAAGGCAGATAAAGGCAAACAACCGTTCAATCGTTGCCCTCACCCACCTGCAGATTTTAATTACAATTACTTCAGTAATAATTCTCTTTGTGATTTTTGTTATCACCCTGCGTAAAAATTCCAAACTAAAAATTGAACAGGAAAAACGAATCGCAGAAGAAACAAAACAGGCCTATGACAAATTAAACAAAGAAACTCAGGGAATGCAGATCATTCACTCCATCATTCATTCAGGCCCATGGTCAATTGAATTTAATGAAGACGGACAGATTGAAAAATGTATCTGGTCAAAACCTTTCCGCGAAATGCTTGGTTTTTATTCAGAAGAAGAGTTCCCCAACAAACTGGAGTCCTGGTCAGATCTTTTACATCCGGAAGATAAAGACCGTGTGATTAAAGCCTTCTGGGATGCAGTAAAGGATTATTCCGGACAGACAATTTATGACGTTGAATACCGCCTTATGACAAAAAATGAAGGCTACAGATGGTACCATGCCGCAGGTAACCTTATCAGGCGGGAAGACGGATCTCCTGCAACTTATGTCGGTCTCTTTATTGATATTGATGAAAAGAAAAGTTTAAAGACCCTTTCTGAAACAGATCAGATGACGGGACTTTTAAATCGTGTGAGCGGTGAAAAGCGGGTGGCAGAGTCAATGAAGGAGGGTAAGGGCGGACTTTTTATGCTGCTTGACATTGACCACTTTAAGTTCTTTAACGACACCTTCGGACACGGAGTCGGAGACAAAGTAATTATAAACGTAGCCCGCTGCCTTAAAGCAGTATTCCGTGACGAAGATGTAGTTTTCCGTCTTGGTGGGGATGAGTTTGCCGCCTATGCAGAATCCGTTCACACAGAAGAAACTGCCGGTAAAGTAATGAAGCGTTTTATTGACGGCTTAAAGGAAATCCACATTCCGGAACTGCAGGGACATTCAATTGACGCAAGTATTGGTGCAATCGTTCTGGAAGCAGGAAAGGAAATGGATTTTGCCATCTGTTATAAACTTGTAGATGACGGAGTTTATATGAGCAAAAAAGCAGAAGGCCGCTCTGCCGTAACTTTTGCAAAAATGTAAGAGACTTTTACTTTTTTAAGGCAGACATTTTTTCTTTCATATTAGCACTCACCCTGTAGGACTCGTTCATTTTCTGAATTGACTTATTAAAGGTCCAGCTGTCCAGGTGATTGTTTTTACTTTTCATGTAAGTAAGGCATTTGTCAGGGAACTTTGCCGCAATGGTTGCAAGCGCCCAGGCAACTCCCATCTTGGCGTAGTAAAAATCATTTTTGTCAGAGGTCGCCCCGGTGTAAAGGGAATCTAAAACTTTTAAGACTTTATCAACGTAGTCTTCATTTAAAAAGTGACTCATGAGCATTACCGCTACAACACGAACTTCAAACTCTTTTTTGCTACCTGCAAACTGCATGAAAAAATCCCAGCATTCTTCAGGAAACTTTTCTGCAATTTTAAAAGTCTGACAAAAAGAATCGTTTACCGACCAGTCGTGGATTTTTGGAATAAAAGTTTTTGCCCGCTTTAAAATTTCAGTCAGGTCATCTTTTGCATAACCGATTACCATGGCCTGTAAGGTTTCCATTTCAAAATTGTCCATGGGGTTTTCGTCAAGAAACTTTTTGTAGTCGTCACCGGCAATTTTTTTTGCAAGTTTACGCAGGTCTGGAAGGCGAACGCCCAGCATTGGAAGAGAAGTTGGATTTAAGGATTTAGAAAAAGAAGCGTACTGTCCTCCAGAAAGAGCAGCAAGTTCTTTGCGGATTTCTTCAATCGTCATAAATAAAGTCTAGCATGAAAAAAAGATTTTGTCTTATGAAAATTGCACTAGGCAAAAACAAATCCCAGCACAATAAAACTCTGGGCAAGTATGTAAGTAAACATTACCCAGAAGTTGCGGTTTTTAAAGCGGCGGTAAAAACGTGAGTAGGCGTTCATTACATCTGAAGAAATAAAAAGAAGTGCACCGAAAGGAACAAGAAGCGTAAAAATCAGACTTAAACCAGAAAGGCTTTTGCTCATGAAAGAAGAAATGCAGAAGGAAAGACAGGAAGCAAAAAGTGAAGAGAGTGTAAAGGCATAAAAAGAAGAGGCTATGGCAATGGGAAGTTTCTGCACTTTTTTTACAAGTATAAAAGTCACACTGGCAAAAATCAGAACGAATATAAAAAGTAAAAGTATTAGAAAAAACGGCAGCTGTCTGAAAAAGGGAGCAAAAACAAAAAGATAAGAGACGTGCCCCGCAAGAAAACAAAAGAGGCCTGAAACAAAATGAATGGTCAGGGGGAAGAGCAGAAAGATGTCTCCTGCGGTATGAAAAATAAGTGCCAGAGAAAGAAAAATTACTCTGGAAGAAAAGCCTTCTTTTGGAAGAAGATATGTAAGAACAAAGGCTAAAAGCAGCGGCATGAGAAAAGGTTTTGTAAAACGGGAAACCCGTCTTGTTCCCTGAAACTGCCCCGCAATGTTTACAATGCAGAGCATGAAAAAAAGTGTGAGCAGGTAAAAAGAAAAATTATGCATTGAAAAGAGCATGGGCATCAATTCCGTTTATTACTTTACCCTCAGGATAAGCCTTAAGAAGATTTGAATATCCGTCCTGAAGATGGGTGCTTGTAATGCCGTGCCTGATAGAAAGTTTTGCTTCCAGTAAGGCAGAAAAATGGTCAGAGAGGCGGACAAGTTTTCCGTCAACAGGAGAAAAAGTGTCGCTGTTAAAACGCTCGTTAAGTTCTTCGTAAGTTACGGAAACTTTTTCTCCGTTACGGAGAATGCGGTTGTCAAATTCGTCGTTTGTAAAATAGAGGATTTCGTCCCGGTAAAAATCTTCCATAAGCGGCACTAACTCTGCGGTAACAATCTGGTCTTCTATATTTTTTACAATGGCGGGAAGTCCGTCTGTGGCCTGTTTAACCGGAGAAATAATGTCTCTGGTTACACTTTCGGGCAGGTCATGAAAGAGGGCAGAAAAATAATTGTTGTAGAGCCGCTTTTTGCACATGGGAACTTTTGTTTCCCGGGAAAGAAGAAGAGTAAGTATTGCAACAAAAAAGCAGTGGCCCAAAACGCTTGTCTTTGGAACACGGGGAGTCTGATTCCATCTGGTCTGAAAACGCAGCTGTTCTATGCGCATGAGAAAATCAAAGGGTTTCTGATGGGTCATGAGCATCTGTAAACCGGGTAAGTCAAGGTAGCCCTGCAGGTCCTGGTTTAACTCCCGCCTGATTCGTTCAAGCCTCTCGGCTTCGTTTACACAGGAAATCATTTCCAGTTCCCGCATGGAAGAATACTTGTGGGCGGCACGGAATACTCTTGCCGTCTGTTCCTGATTTGCACCGTAAGGAATGGAACCGCTCATTTTACCTATGTAAAGGGTAAAGCGGGAAAATAATTCCTTGTCGTCAATAAGGCCCATGTACTGCTGCAGCACCCATTCATTCAGCCTGATAAATTCTTCCGGGTACTGACTTTTAATTAAACGCTGAACGGGACTTTTTATGTCGCAGAGGGCAATTTTTCTAAGCAGGTCAAAAAGGGAAGCATACATCATCCATTCCCAGTCAATCTGCACCCCACGGGCTTCTTCGAATTTTCCAATGATGTAGGCAAGAACCATTTTTTCTGCATCCTTATCCATTTCCACCAGGTCAAAGGGGCGGACAAGGTCATTCCAGCGTTCGATTGAGAATCCTTCAAAAATCTTAAGGGCAAAGTCGCGGTTCATGCTTTCTGTGGCCGGCAGTTATTTGCTTGTACCAGATTTTGTATCTGCGTCAAGTTTTTCTTTCCAGACGCCTGACTTTTTCTTGAGTTCCTCAGCCTCTTCTTTATCACCCAGAATCATTGCAATCCGGCGGGCTGCATAGAGGAAGTTTATGGCAATGCGCATGTCATCAAGACGGCGGGTAGAAAGTTCATATTTGTCGCGGTACTCGGTGGCACTCTTGTCAAGGAGACTGCGGATAAGGCGTACATAAAGCACGGTGTTTTCGTACTCTGGGTTATTGGGGTCGTAGTAAGCCCTTGAGGCTTTTTTCATGTCTATAAGGTTTTTGGCAACAACGGCAAATCTTCCGCGGATTTCCACAAAAGTCCACTTCCATTTGGAATTGTCACCAAAGGCATCTGCCAGAAGCTGAATTACAAGTCCCAGTTTTTTTACGATGTAAAATCTTTTTTCAAGAGGAACGTTTGCAATTTTTGCAAGGAAGGGCTCCTGGTCGGTATAGGCAATATCTACTGCGTTTGAAACAGTCTCTTCCAGGTAAATGATGGCTTTGTAAATAATCTTTCGGGCATCGTTTAAGGCATCATTGTTCTTGGCCTCAATAATCTGCACGGAGAGATTGTTGATATTGATGTAGAGAGTGGACACGAAAATCATCTCTTCGCAGAGGGCAAGTTTTTTAATCTCTGCTCCGTTGGGATCCTTTTTCATCTGTTCAAGGACTTCTTTTTCCCTGGCAAGACATTCGTCAATTTTATCCCTCAGGGGTTTCTGCTTAGTCTGGAACTCTTCACGACTCTCTGCTGAAATTGCCATCATCTTCCTCCAAAGGCATTTAACATTGCGGCGGCGTGTTCAAGCGATTCTGCGGACTGGGAGTCTCCGGAAAGCATGCGTGCTATTTCCTTTACCCTGTCCTGCCCTGTTACGGGGAAAACTTCTGTGGAAGTGCCATTCCCCTGCGCTGCCTTCTGTATTTTTATCTTATTATCGTCATAAACTGCGATGCTCGCTAGATGTGTTATGCATAAAATCTGTTTTTTAGAGGC
>JAEEKM010000232.1 GCA_016282455.1 Treponema sp.
GGTTTCTTTCATGCCGAGTTTTGAAAGGATTTCTTCCACTTCGCCTGCCATGCGGTCACTGGCGGCCTTACGTTTTTCACTCAGGGCTTTTGCCTTTGTGTATACCTGTTTTTCAAGTTCGGCAGTCTGTTCAAGCAGGGCAGTTTTGTCATTTCCGCTTCCGGTAAGGGAATCAAGTTCAGACTGAGCCTTTACTGCATAATCAAGCACTTCCTGAATGGGGGCATTATGGTTTGAGGCATATTTCTTTTTCAGGCGGAACATGAGGTCAAGCCGGTCCTGCACCTGCTGTAATCTTTCGGGGTCAAACACAAGACTTCCTGCGTAACGGCGGAACTCCTGGGCAATGTCGTCCACTTCGTAAAAGGCAGATTCCAGTCTTGAGTCCAGGTTTTCAAGTTCCCTGTCCATACCTGCGGCTCTGGGAACAATGCCCTTTAGTTTTTTGAAAAGAGAAAGGATTCCACCCCCTTCATCTCCACCTTCAAAGATTGCGTTTATTTCTTCAACGTCACCGTAAAGTTTTTCAAAGGAAGAAAGTTTTGCTTCTTCTGCAGTAAGTTCTTCATCTTCCCCAGCCTTAAGTTTTGCCTCGTTAATTTCGTTTATGGCAAAGTTCAAAAGTTCAATGCGGTTTTCCCTCTCCGCTTCGTTGGTGCTAAGGGCTTCAAGAAGACGTCTTTTTTCTACAAGTTCTGCGTAGATTTTTGTGTAGGCGGCAACTTCTTCAACAAGACCCGCATACATGTCAAGGTAACGGCGGTGTTCACTCACTTTCATGAGGGACTGCTGTTCGTGCTGACCGTGAATGTCTACCAGAAATGATGCAAAGGAGGCAAGATCAGCCCTTGTAACAGGGGTTCCGCCAATCCAGGCAGAGGTTTTTCCACTGTCACGGATAAGTCTCCTTAAAAGAATGCGGTCATCTTCTGCTTCGATGCCGTGTTCGGAAAGCCAGTCAAAGGCTTCTTTAGATTCAAGATAAAAGGTTCCGCTCACCTGCGCTTCATGGCAGCCGGTGCGTATCTGTTCCACTCCCCCTTTTCCACCAAGAAGAAAGGCAACTGAACCTATGAGAATGGATTTACCTGCACCTGTTTCGCCTGAAAGAACGGAAAAGCCCTTGTCAAACTCCACATCGGCACTGTCTATGAGAGCGAAATTCCTGATATGCAGTTCCTCAAGCACGTGGGCCTCCTGACCAGTTTAATTTACTTTGTAATGCGGCATAAAAACCAGACTGCGATGCACCCACCAGACTTGCCTTGTAAGGTGGGATTGTTAAAATAATCACATCATCGCAGCATAAATCAAAATTCACCTGTCCGTCTGCAGAAAGAACTACATTCTCCCTGGAGCGCATAAGGGTTATTGCAATTTCCCCAGAAGCGTCAAAAAGCAAAGGGCGGGCAGATAAACTGAAGGAGCTTATTGGGGTTAGGAGCATGGCATCCAGCGAAGGGTCTATGATTGGACCTCCGGCGGCGGCGGAATATGCGGTGGAACCTGTGGCAGTTGAAACAATAAGTCCGTTTGCCTTAAAAGGTCCCAGCAGGGCATGATTAAAAGCCACGCTGAAGTTTACAAGACGGGCTGCTCCCCTGCTTGAAAGTACCACGTCATTTAGGGCAGAGGCACGAAAAACGGTTTTTCCGCCGCGAATCACTTCTGCTTCTACAAGAGAACGCCTTGTTACCGAAGAGTTTCCGCAGAGAAAATCGTTTAGTCCTTCCTGCCATTTTTCTGGTGAAATGGAAGCTAAAAAACCAAACTCACCCAAGTTTACCGGGAAAACAGGAATTCCCCAGGGAGCAGCCCCTCGGGAGGCAAAAAGAACGGTTCCGTCTCCACCAAGAGTAACTACAAAATCGTAGCCCGAAAAACTTTTCTTTTCAGTAGCGGTTTCAGCAGCCGCATTTTCACCAGCAGTATTTTCATAAGCCCTGTCTCTTTCTGAAGAACCGTCGTATTCAAAACGTTCACACTCCACCCCCTTTTCCTCAAGAAAAGTTTCCATGCTTCTTGCAAGGGGAAGTGCGAGAGTTTTAAAAGTGTTCACCACAATGAGACATTTTTTCATTGATATTCCTAGGGTAAAGTGGAGAGGACTTTTACAATCTTCTCTTCATCTTTTTTTCCAAGCCTTGGGTAAAGGGGGAAGAGGGCGCAGCGAAGAAGAAGTGAATTTGCACAGATACAGCTGGGAGCAAGTTCCTCCTGCCGCAGGGCAATGATTGAATCTTCGTAGGCCTGACGAACTTCTATTCCCTTTTTATTTGCATAGGCTTTAACGTCTTTAAAACCGGAATTAAGCACCAGGGGGAAAGAATAAATTGTTGAACCTTCATCCCCTTCGCGCACATAAGTTTTGTGGCGGGTAACCATGCTGGCACGGGAAAACACAGTAAACATCTGTTTTCTGGCTTCCTCATTGCGCTTAAACTCTTTAAAGCCAACGTAGGCAAGGGCGGCATTCATGTCGGGGAGGATGTCTGTGGCGGGCGCTGAGTCCACCAGTTTTTTTAAGACAATCCATTCCCTGCGTCCGGGGGCAAAGAGTAAGGCTCCGCCACCTGCAGTAATCACATCATGTTCTTCCATGCCCATGATTGCGTAAGTTCCGTACATGCCTGCACAGCGGCCAAGCACTTTTTTGTCCTCAGACTCAGCGCCTGAAGTTTCTGTCTGTGAAGGCCCCTCACTTTCCACAGGGTAATGAGCAAGGGCTGACTGGGATACATCTTCTATAACAGGAATTCCCAGCGCCATAAACTTTGTAATATCAGGAAGAACACCCATGGATTCTGTAAAAACCAGAAGTCTTCCGCCGTTTTTTATTCCATCTTCCACTGCCTGAAGGGAAACCAGTCCGTTTTCTTCAAGCACATCAAGAACTATGGGCTTGTAGCCGAGTTTTTCTACTGTAATAATCTGCCATGCGGGGGCAAGGGCACTGAGCATAATACCGCTGCCCTTTTCAAGATTAATCGCTTCAATCGCATACTCTAATGCAATGGCCGGGCTGCGGAGGGCAACACCACCATCGTAAGAAATTGTTTCTTTTGCAATCTGAAGCAGACGCAGGTTCATTTCCCCAGGTCCAATTTTTTCGTCTACCATGCAGGTGAGCACGGCTTCCATTTCCTTGCGTCTGATTGTGGGGCTATAGGTCTGTATCATTTTTAAAGTGAAATCCTTTTTGAAAAATTAGCCGCACCAAAAGGTACGGCTTTATGGGAGGAGTTTTTTTTCCTTACTCTGCGTCCGGTTCGATAATCTTCTGAAGCTCACGGGCACTAAAGAGCTTACGGGTATCAAGAATAATAAGATATGCAGGATCCTGGCGTACAACACCCTGAATATACTCTGTTCCAATACCGTTAAGCATCTGTGGCGGAGGTTTAATTTCTGAAGTTTCTACAGGGACAACACGGGCAATGCGGTCAATGATAATACCGATTTTATTGCCTTCGATGTCAAGGATGATGAATCCACCCTCGTCCTCATCGTCAAGTTCATCCTCATCATGGCGAACCATCTTCTGAATGTGGAAACGCTTATGAAGATTGATGATGGGAATAATTTCACTGCGCAGGTTAATGATACCTTCTACATAATAGGGAGCATTAGGAATGGGGCGTACAGCCTGTACCTTAACAATCTCCTTTACGTCCATGATATCAACACCATACAGTTCCTCACCCAGCTGGAAAGTTACCAGCTGAAACTGTGTATTCTCTTCGGCCATGCCTTTCTCCTTAACAATACTATTTTACA
>JAEEKM010000022.1 GCA_016282455.1 Treponema sp.
TCAGATAGTCCTCTAATATCTGCTTTGACACTCCCCTTTTTCTTGAAGCATGATAAATGTATCCGTCAAAGTAGATTCCCACGTGACTGTATTTTTCTGTTGTTTCAATAATCGCTTTGGATAAGTCAGATTGGTCACTCATAAAAAGCAGGTCGCCGTTTTGTAATATACTTTTGTTCATCTCTACCCCTAATACTTCACTCTCATTCTTCCGAACGCCTTAAATCTTGAATCATCTTCTGGATAATCACGGTAAGAAACACCGTCAATATCATTTATGCCATCACCATTTGTATCTTTCTGAGTACTGTCAATAAAATAGATTTTTCCGTTTTCTATCTTTTCAAAAAGAGCTATGTGAGTTACTGAATTACTGTTGGCTTCTCCCATGAAAATCAGATTTCCTTTCTTCAAATCTGCCTTATCAATGTGAGTTGAAGCATTAGTATACATGTAATTTGCGGTCATGTCAGATACCAGAAGCTGGTACTTTGTATCTACCAGGGCATACTTGTAACACATGATTATCAGACCGGAACAGTCTATCTGAATTGCACGAACCGGGTCCTGACCTCCCAAATGATATTCTGTATCTGACTGCTCATATAATTCTGCAAAGCTATAGGCACGTTCTGATATTGCATCAGGCGCATCAATTTCTGTAAAAGAAGTTTTATCGTCAGTTCCATTATTACATGAGATGATTAAAAAAGACAAAGCGACAATCAGATATCTTCTTATTTTCATCCTACTTTCCTACAATCACTTGCCCTGCAAATGCCAGCCCTACTCCTGCAACCACGCTCAGTACAACATATAAAACAGCAAGTCCGATATGTCCTGTCTTGATAAGAGTCTCTGTTTCCAGGGCAAAGGTTGAAAAAGTTGTAAAGCCACCGCATAATCCGGTCTTTATAAAGAGCACTGTCTTTGGGGAAAGCGAACTGTTCTTTACTGCAAGTGCGGCAATCAGGCCAATTACAAAACAGCCAAGAAGATTTATCACTAGGGTCTTTACCGGAAAGGTAAATGGTTCTTTGAGGGGAATCAGACCTATCAGATATCTGAGGCAGGCTCCGATTCCACCTCCTAATGCTACTACTAAACAATTCAACATATTAATCCTAATACCTGCATATCATATTACTGTTTTGTCCACATTTTGTCCTGGGCTGCAGCAAATGCCAGATACCCTTGCAAGTTCAATGTTGCTGCAGAGAGGTTTGTGATTGTGTACTGCTTACCTTCAAGATAGCAGACATATATCCTGCTTTTTTATTGTTCCGTTTTTACACTTTATACTTCTTCCTCTTACGCCACCCGCATTTCCTGAGTATCCATGACTTCGGTGGCAAGTTTGAGCCAGCTCTGAACTTCTATCTTGTATTTTGAACAAAGGCTTGCAATTTCTTCGTTATCAACCATTCCGTATAAGGGAGATGTTTCCAGGACCTGCAGGTCTTCTGTTGCATCCTCGTAGGAATATTCTTCTGACTCCGGTTCTTCGGAGGCATTCGTGTAGCCAAACTGAGCAAGTAATTCAGGCGGGAGGAAACTTGCAAATGAGCAGTTGTATTCTGCTTCTTCCTTCTTTTTGTTTACAGGATTTTCTTTTGAAGGATTGATGTATTCAAAGTCGGGGTCCAGGCTTTCCGTGCAGAACAATTTATGAAGTATGCGGGCAGTGTTGTATGAATCACTCAAAGCAGAATGAACCTGTCCCTTAAAATCCATCTGCAGAAGGCGCATTGCTGATTCAAGTCCAACTGGGGTTTTAGAAGAAACGAGTTTTCCGAAAATATTCTGCAAATCGACAAAATCATGGAGAGTTCCAAAAAGGTCATAGCGGTGTTTTCCCTTTGCTTCAAGTTCAGACCAGAGCTGATTATAGTCAGTCCTGCTCCAGCAAAAAGTTGTAATGTCCCCTTCACCACGCCAGTAGCAGAACTTGTCAAAAACAGTAATAAAGTCATCCGCCTTTTTGAGATTCTTGTTTGAAATGCCTGTAAGTTTATTGATTGTGCCGTTCACTGAACTGTAAACGGGTTTCACATAAGAGCTGAATTCACTGAGCATGTTATAGTTTTCATCCAGCATCACGGCACCAAACTGAATCACTTCGCCGTTAGCACCCGGGACAAGTCCTCTCTGAGATGGGCTGAACTCCGTCATTTCAAGATCAATGCATACATAGCGTTTGGCAGGAACCTTTTGTTTCTTCTCAGGCTTTGGCAAATCCAGTTTGATTTTGTTCAGATTAATTCCATAAGAATACACATTTGCGGTATCCATAACATCATCTCTTCTCATAAAAGGCCCCCTGTTTTAAGCTTTATGATTTATAGTATAAAGCACAAGGGTGCCAATGAACGGCACTGTGATTTTTTTTTACTCTACCCCGCCCATCATCTCTTTAAGCCTGAGTCCGTTCTTTGCACCGCTGCCGTTGGGATGATTGTTAAAATAAACCTGAACTTTTTTTCCTTCAAGTTTTGCCTTTTCTATTATCTGAACAAAACGGGAGAGTTCACTTTCTGAATAATCATAAGAATAACGGGCACTGCCATTATAAGATTCACCCGCAGCGTACCAGGCCCCTTCATTTCTTCCGTGCAGACGTATGTAAGCATTGCTTCCAATAAAGGGAGTTTTTACGGCCATTCCGTCAGGTAGATTTTTTAACTGAGGCATGTCACAGAACACAATTCCGGCATTCCGTTTTTCAAGCCCTTCAAAAACTGATTCCCTGATCCATTCCCTGTGCCTGAACTCAATCACCACAGGGTAGCCTTCAAACTGCCCTATCACTTTTGCAAGGTAAATGCGGTTCTCATTTGTGTAATGAAAACTTTCAGGAAACTGAAACAAGACTGCAGAAAGACTTTCTTTTTCGTTCAGAGGTTTTAGTGCGTCCTTAAAATCTTCCGCCACCACCTGCCATTCAGTCCCTGTTTCATGAGTCAGAAGTCTGTTTGCCTTTACGCTAAAACTCAGTCTCCCCTCAGACCGCTCATAAAAAGTCAGCATTCGTTCCGCCGTCGGCATATTGTAAAAAGTATTATTCAGCTCCAGTGCGTTAAACTTTGTCGCATAATAAGAGAGAAAATCTTTCCGCTTCAAATCTTCTGGGTAAAAGACTCCCTTCCACTCGGGGTAATCATAGCCGCTGGTGCCGATTAAAAGCTCTGACATTTACACTTCATCCACCAGTTCAAAGCGCCACTTCTGTTTTACATCAGGGTACTTCTCGTGATCTACTTCGGACAAAAACATTCCCTTCTCCCGAATCCAGAGCGAATTGTCTCCGTAAAGCCTGCGGTAGACCACATACTCTTCCTTCGTCTCCGAATGAAAAGCCACATCCTCAACAATGTAATACCTGTTCTTAAAATGCTTATATATTCCGTGGATTTTTACTTCGCGTTCTTCCATAAAAACTTCACCTTCTTTATAAATATTTTTATACGGGGCCATTTTTGCTTCCGTCAAAAAGTTTATTCTGGCTGTTTACTTTCTTTCCCCTTTTTATTTTATCTGTAAACGCCTGTTTTATAAAGCCCCTGATGGAAAATCCCATGTTTTCATTTACCTTCCAGAAGTTCCAGAGTCTTTTTGTCTTTTTTGCCGTCAAAAAATTTTTCGAGGACTTTTTCAAAAACATCTGTCTCTGGGGAGCTTTCTGCAAAAAGGGTCATGCAGGATTTTAACTTGAGGTCATCAGGGTAGCCCATTACTTTTTCTGCATCAGAACATTGCAGGGCAAGAAGTGCTTCTGAAATTTCTACAAGCCTCTTTTTTAAAAGTTCATCTTCAATATATGCCTTAGCCTCTGCCCTACCCTCAATTCCATAAAACCTGGATATTTCACTATAGCCCAGTCCTTTTAGCTGAGGGAAAATATACCACATCCAGTGACTTTCCTTGCGGCCGTTTTTTATTTCTGCAAGTGCCTGTGCGTAATCTCTTTCCTGCGCTTTTTTAAATCTCTCCAGATTAAAAGTCATTTTCACGCCTCCCTTTTTTTGCAGGAATCTGATGTTTTTCAAATTCCTTCATAACCTGATGCATGTCTTCTTTGGTAAACTCATAGGCTTTTTTCTTAAACTCTTCCGGTAAACCAAAAAATGCTTCTCCCATGCTGGCGGCAATATCCGTTAAAGTATCGCAGTCACCACCGAGACTTACTGCAGTGCGGATTACATCTTCAAAATCTTTTCCTTCTAAGAAAGCAGTAATTGCTTCAGGGCAGGTTCCCTGGCAGCTTTCTACATGGCGGTAGTTCGGGCGGATCTGATCACAGGTGCGGCTTAAGTCATAGCCAAACTCACGCTGAACGTATTCCTTAATCTCTGCCTTTGACTTACCGTTTCTTGAAAGCCATATAACTGAGGCAATTGATTCTGCCCCCTTTACGCCTTCCGGATGATTATGAGTTACCTCTGCAGACCAGCGGGCAACTTCACGGGTTCTTTCCAGACTTTCAAAGAGCCAGCCTGCTGAACTCACCCTCATTGCAGAACCGTTACCCCAACTGCCATAAGGCTCAGTCTCTTCGTTAAAAAGCCACTTGCGAAATCTTCCGCCGTAACCTGCAAGAGGATACTTGTGTCCCCACAACTGCATGCTTCTTATCATTGAAGTTTTCATTGTAGCTTCATCTGCGTCAAGACCTGCCTTTAAAATTCCGTCACAGACTGCAATAGTCATTACTGAATCATCTGTAAAAAACGGCTTTTTACTGAACAAAGGAAAATCTTTTGTCTTTGGACTTCTGTCAAACTCATAGGGCTCACCGATAATATCACCTAAAATTGCTCCGTACATGTGTACCTCCTGTTTTATTAAAAACAGTATATCCCGAAAACTTTTTTCCCTGGTCGCAGACTCTGCGACTCTTTTAAAAAACTAAAAGTCTCCTTAAAAATTATCATTAAAGCAGGGCACATTATATTTAAACAAAAGGGCATCGACATCCATCACATTATAAATCTTCTGGTCTACGCAATACTGAACGATGATGTCAAACATTTCTGCAGGATTTAATGCATAGTTTGCAGTTGCAAGAAACTCTTTGTATTCCTCCGGGGTAAGTTCAAGGGCCAGCCCCAGTGCCATGACTGAATGTTTATTCGGAATGTGTCCGTTAATGATTTTTGAAAAAAGTTTTTTATCAACAATAATTGAGCGCTTATAAACGGTAGGATTATCAAACCCTTTTTCGATTATATGCTTTCTCAGAAGTTCCTGAAAATTTAAGCCGCCGTTATTTTCTTTCATGTAGTCATCAAGCGAAAGCTTCTTTGCGGGAGTGATTTGTTTTTCAGTAAAATTTTCATCAATAAAACTCTGAACGCCGTCAAAGAGCTTACTGGAAATGTAAAAGGATTCTTTGTCAAAAACCACAAGAACAATTTCCATTTCATTTTCAAAGAGGAACTTACTTATTTCATCCAGGGCAATGTTCAGAGACGTTTCTTTTGGGAAGCCATAGTACCCTGTTGCAAGAAGAGGAATCGAAAGGCTTTTACACTTTAGTTCTTTTGCAAGCCTGAGTGAATTACGGTAGCAGTTACGCATAATTTCCGTTTCCCCATGATTCCCGTCTATCCAGTGAATGCCCACCGTGTGGATGATGTATTTAATTCCATTTGTAACAGAAAGATTAAATGCCGGAGTAAAAGCTGACTGCCCCCTTTCTATTACACCAATCTTCCTTCTCTCTTCTAAAAGAAGATCAAGACCCGCTGCATTATAAACCGCTTCATCAGTGCCGGAACCAACAAGAGGTCTTGGATTTGCAGTGTTTACTATTGCTTCTGTATGAACTTTAGTTATATCGTTACGCTCGATTCTGAAGGACATTTTATTTATAATTCTCCCGCTTCTAAAAAAATTATAACATGCTTATATAAAAAAATCACAGAAATCTTGCAGCCAGTAAGAAAGACTTTACCATGTAACAGTGTATTTAAGGCCATTAAAAGATATGTCACAGAGTATTTAAGAGGCGGAAAATGATGTCACAGACTGTTTAAGAAAAATGTCACAGTGTATTTAAAACTCTCCACAAGCAGCCTGTGGAAAAGTCCCTTTTTATGTCACAGAGTATTTAAAACTGTGGAAAACTCAAATGCTTTAATATATATAGAAGAAAGTTGATGACTCATTTCTGGCGGTAACAGACTGTTTAAGAAGATGTCACAATGTATTAAAATCTTCTATATATCTAATAATAAACTAATATAAATTTAAAACTAATAGTAGCAGAGTAGAAAATGTGGAAAAGTTTAAATTCCTTAAACACTCTGTTACACCACTTTGTCTTAAATACACTGTTACATACAATCAGAGCATTGAAGTAATCAATGCATATCTTGTATCTTTTTTAATAACAGGAGTAGGACTCTTAAAGAGAGTAATACCTGTTCCCTGAGAATCAATTTCCACCTTTAATTCAGGATAATACTTCTTCTTGATTTCATTTATCTGATTAACAATAAAGGCATAGTTTACGTTTGCAGTATTGGGATCCTTATCTTCTGCAACAGGCATAAACTGTTCCACAAGCTTGTCCCTTGGTATAAAAACAGAATCCTTTAAGCCATTGTTTCTGAACACAAGCCAGGCGTAAATGTCTTTTCCGACTGCACTCGTAATGTTTTTGTAAATGCCGTAATCAATAGGAACTGCATGTTTCTGGCAGAAGTTTGCAAATTCTGCTGAAATGACGATTTTAAAGTTTCCGTATTTTTTTTCAGTAACTTTGTCATCAATTTCCTGAAACTGAACTCCTGTTGTAAAACGGATGGAACCGGTTGTTTTTGTTGTCACTTCAACATCATTTTTTGGGTAGTCCCCGTTTTCATACATGTCCTTGAAGAGATAGCCGCTTTTGAGGGTGGTTTCTTTGTGGGTAAAGGCAAAGGTTGCGTTTGTAAAACAGTCCAGCTGTTCTTTTATGTCTTTTCCACGCTGACGGGGTAACTGCATTTCTTTTAACAGTTCGGAAAGAGAATTGTATTCAATCATAACCGGAACATTTTTTTCTTTTGAAAGAACTGCATGAGTCGTTAAAACCGTAAGGAGGAGTCTTCCGTAGCGGCCAAAGGGAACGTTTATGGGAGAAGTTAAAGTTAAAGTAAGTCCCTGGCTGCCTTTTCTTGTAAAAACAGTTTTCTTTACGTTTTTAAAAGGCAGGGATGCGGTTGTGAATAAGCCCGGTATGTAACTTAAATATTTGGGCTGTTCCCCTGTGGTTACAAGGTCAAACAGAGCTTCGAGGCTTGTGTCGTCTGTAACTGCTATAATGTCGTTTGTTTCTGCGTTGTTTACCATTTTGAATGTCACAGTCTGTTTAAGACTGTCCCCTCCCCCACTTTTTTTTGTTTTAGCTGATTCTCTGAATGCCGCTTTTGGAAAGTTTTACCCTGCCGGCCATAACTTCTTCTTTAAGGAACTCGTAGGCCATTTCAAAACCTGCATTCATCTTTACGTCGTAGGTTGAATAAAAGGCTTTTGCTTCGGCTCTTTTTCCCCTGGAGAATTTTAACTGAACAACATCGTCAGACCTTTTTCCCTTAGGTTCTTCCTGTGTCACAGTTTGTTTAAGAACCTGTACACTTTCTCTTTCTGCAGGCTTTTCTGATGGAAGACTTGTGTAATCGGTGGTGTCCAGTTTGAGATTGTTTGAAATTTGAGACTGGACTTCACTTGGCAGAGATGATGTAACAGTTTCTTTAGGCGCTGAAGATTTTTTTATTGCAATAGACATTTAAAGACCCCTCCCCTACTCTACTAAGGATGCTAATTTTGTAAATGATGAAAGGGTTTCTGCCTTTGCACCAAACTGCTGGACTGTCTGCCTTACTCCCTGGGCTTTCCTGAAGTTCTGATCCTGGGGAACGGTAACATAGTTTAATTCACTTGTTGAAAGCTGGGCAAGAATGTCTTTTGCCATTTTTGTTGAAAGGTTTACGGCATTAAAAACAAAAGTTTTGAAAACAGGATTGTTCATGCGTTTTCTTTTTTTGAAGTTCTGAAGGTTGTTTTCAAAAATCTGCAGTCCGTCCTGTGAGAAAATGTCCGGCATTACAACCGCAACTGCTTCATCTGCGGCGGACATGATGTTTTCTTCAAAGTCGTCAAAGTTTGGGGATGTGTCAAATATGCAGTAGTCAAAGCCCTGGTCTGCAAGTGCATCCGTGATGTCTGCAAAGGCAAAGGGGTTTCCTGCCGCTTCGTTTGCACGGTATTTTTTTAACTGGTTGTTTCCCTTTTCATCAATGGCGGCAGTCGGGATTATAAAAAGATTTTCAATGCTTGTTTTACAGACTGCTTCATCAACTGCAACATTTCCGTAGAGAATGTCGGCAAGTTCGTGTTCAAAAGATTCAACTAAGGAACTTGTACTGTTACCCTGAGGGTCGGCATCGATTAAGACAACCTTCTTGTTTTTTGCAAGTTCTGCTGCAAGGTTTACGCTGATGGTGGTCTTCCCCACACCACCTTTTTGAATTGCAACACAAATACGTTTCATACTTTCCCACCTGAATTTTAGTATTTTCAAATTATATGTTATTTTATATGTAAATGCAAGTGTTTTTTTATATGTTTTATATGTAATTTATGAAAAAATATATGCTAACATATAAAATATATATGTAAAAATAGTGTATGAAATATGTGTAAAAATATATGACAACATATATAAAATATATGTAAACATATAAAAAATATATGTAAAA
>JAEEKM010000233.1 GCA_016282455.1 Treponema sp.
ACATCTCGACTGCGCTCGATGTGACAGGGAACTCCTGCCAGTGTAAGTAATCCAAACTTTCTCATCATAGAGTTCTCCTATCGGCTCAATTATAATACAGGGAAGTTTATTTTACAATTTATTTGATATTTTAGAACAAAGAATCAAGTGGTTCAGTAAAAGCGGTTAAACCTCAGCTTAATTAAAGAAAGCGCGGGTTTTGGCAACTTCTTCCTTAAACTGCTCGTCCACTACAGGCGGGTGGTCGTTAAAATAAAGAATCTGCTGCAGTTCTTCCTGCGTATGTGCGCCCCAGACGGGAATGACATTTTCAAACTGATTCAGGTAACCAAAAGCAAGCGGAATGTTTCCGATAATACCGCCGTTAAGAGGCTGCATTGCAATACAGCCAACTTCTTTTTTTGCACACAGTTCCACAAGAGAAATCACTTCATCTCCGGAAAGCACATTAAAGGGAAACTGTACGGTTTCATAAAGTCCGCTCTCTACCGCTTCTTTTGCAATGGCAGTATCATCGGTGGCAAGCCCTATGTGGCGGATTACTCCCCGTTTTTTTAAGGCAAGCAGTTCTGAATAAATCCTGTCGGGAGAAGATTCAGTTGGCAGCACCAGAGGATTTTCCAGCTGGTACAAATCAATGTAGTCACTTTCAAGGGAATCAAGACTTTCCCGCAAATCTGAGCGCAGTTCTGCAACGGTAGAGGCGGCAGTTTTTGTTGCAAGAAAAACATTGTGCCTTATTCCATGCAGGGCAGCGCCCAGACGCCGTTCACTCACAGGACGGGAATGAGCAGTGTCAAAAAAATTCACGCCGTTGTCGTAGGCCTGATGCACTATAGCACAAACCCTCTCTTCCGCTTCCTCTCCATAAGCCTCAATCTCTTTACAGTCAAGGCTCATGGCACCAAAGGCAGTGCGGCTTACGAGAAGATTTGTCTTACCAAGTGCAATGAATTCCATGGAAAAATTACCTCCCTGTAATTTTTCCATAACCAGCACGGGCGTTGCCCGAGCTGGCGGATTGTTTAGCTAACTGACGACGCGCCGTCCATGGCGCTGCATCACACACTATTATTCTCACAAAAAACTTCCTAAAAAGAATTAACGGACAACAGGCTTCCAATTAGAAATAGCGTTGTGGATGAATCCAGAAAGTTCTGAAATCTTTACACGCTGCTGTTCCATGGTGTCGCGGTCACGGACAGTTACTGTTCCAAAGTTTTCGCTTCCCTCAGTGATTGTGTCATAGTCAACAGTCACGCAGAAAGGAGTACCAACTTCATCCTGGCGGCGGTAGCGTTTACCAACTGTTCCGCTCTGGTCGTAGTCAGTAACAAATTCTTCAGTAAGGGCGTCCTTAACTTCCATAGCCTTTTCAGCAAGACCATCTTTCTTCATAAGTGGAAGAACTGCAACAGTAATTGGTGCCAATTTTGGATGCAGGTGAAGAACTGTGCGGTAATCTTCCTTACCGTCAGTACCCACATTCTGCTCTTCGTAAGCTTCACAAAGGAAAGCAAGGAAGTTGCGGTTAAGACCGGCAGAAGTTTCAATTACATAAGGAGTATACTTCTTGTTTCCGTCATCCTGATCCATGTAGTCCATGTCTTTGCCACTAGTCTTTGTGTGCTGAGACAGGTCAAAGTCAGTGCGGTTGTGAATGCCTTCAATTTCCTCAAAACCAATGGGGAAGTTGTACTGCACGTCGTAAGCATCTTTTGCATAGTGGGCAAGCTTGTCGTGATGGTGCCACTGAAGGTTCTTTTCTGCAATACCATACTTCTTGTAGAACTCCCAGCGTTCCTTTCTCCACTTCTCGAAGATTTCATCATCAGTACCGGGCTTACAGAAATATTCCATCTCCATCTGCTCAAACTCACAGGTACGGAAAATAAAGTTCTTAAAAATAATCTCGTTGCGGAAAGACTTACCAACCTGAGCCACACCAAAAGGAATCTTCATGCGGTTAGACTGAACAATATTCTTAAAGTCTGTAAAAATACCCTGACAGGTTTCGGGGCGAAGATAAATAAGCTGTGCTTCATCTGCAACCGGGCCCTGGAAAGTCTTAAACATCAGGTTAAACTCACGCACTGCAGTATACTTGCGCTCTTTAGAACCACAGGTAGGACAGTTAATGTTGGCATCAATAAAAGCCTTCATCTCTTCGTGGGTCATTGTGTCCACTGGCTTACCGGGGTTTGTCTCGGGGTGAGCATCAACATAATCCTCAATCAGCTGGTCTGCGCGGAAACGGGCCTTACACTCAGTACAGTCAATCATCGGGTCAGAAAAGTGAGCCACGTGACCGGAAGCTTCCCAAGTCTTGTGGTGCTGGAAAATAGCACTGTCCAGACCAACCACATCATCGTGGCGCTGAACCATGTAGTGCCACCATGCATTCTGAATATTGCGCTTAAACTCCACGCCAAGTGGACCGTAATCCCAAGCACCTGCCTGGCCGCCATAAATCTCGCTGGCCTGATACACAAAACCACGTCTCTTACAAAGAGAAATAATCTTGTCCAAAGTACATGCGTGTGGATCCGAAACTGTTTTTGCCATAAAAAAACTCCCGAGTTGCTCACAACTCTAAACCGCCACTGGATTGCGACGGCATAAAATAGTTGCAATATATTATCACAAAGTTTTCTCTTTGACTAGACTTCAAAACGGAATCCCCTTTTCCACGCCTTGTAAAAGTCCCCTGCTGCAACCGAGTAAAAGTTTTTGCAAGGACCCCGCTTTCCGCACTTCGCCTGTTCGGCTCAT
>JAEEKM010000234.1 GCA_016282455.1 Treponema sp.
TGATGAGAAAGTCCGGCAAGCGGAGGAATGGATGAACAACTATCCTAGAAAGATTCATGACGGTCTTACCCCCGCCATGATTTATAAAAAATGTTGTAATTTATGACAGAAAAGTGGGGAATTATATTTTACAGCTTACCCCTGTCCGGCGGGACCTGATTAAGAGGAGTAAGTATTTTGTTCCAAATTCGCTGGTTGTTTCCAGGGGCTGTCCCCACCACTGCGACTTTTGCTACAAGGATGCCTTTTACGGAAGCGGAAAATCTTTCTACACTTGCCGGGTGGATTCTGCCCTAAAGGAAATAGATTCACTTCCGGGCAGGCACCTTTACTTTTTGGACGACCACCTTCTTGGCAACAGGCAATTTGCCCGCGAACTTTTTGAAGGCATGAAGGGGATGAAGAGGGTATTTCAGGGAGCGGCTACGGTTGCGTCAATTTTGGACGGGGACTTGATTGAACGCGCAGCTGATGCCGGTTTAAGAAGCATTTTTGTTGGCTTTGAAACTTTTTCGCCGGAAAACCTTGCCCAAAGCAACAAGGCACAGAACCTTTCGCGGGACTATGCCGCCGCTGTAAGAAGGCTGCACGATCTTGGCATTATGATAAACGGAAGCTTTGTCTTTGGACTGGACGATGATGACAAGGACACTTTTAGCCGCACAGTTGACTGGGCGGTGGAAAATGCAATCACTACGGCAACCTTCCATGTGCTTACCCCCTACCCCGGAACAAGGCTCTTTTCTAAAATGGAAAAGGAAGGCCGCATAAGAAGCTATGACTGGAGCCGCTACGACACACGGCACGCGGTTTACCAACCTGCAAGGCTTAGCCAGAAAGAGCTTGAAGATGGCTACAAAAAGGCTTACCGGGACTTTTATTCATGGAAGAATATCTTTGCATCCTGCTCCCAAGACAAAAGTCTTTCCAGCAAGCTTTCCCACTTTGCCTATACTGGCGGCTGGAAAAAGCTTGAGCCCTTCTGGAACATGCTCATAAAGGCGGGTCTATTGAACAAAATGCTTCCTGCACTGGAGTTTTTGCTTTCGCATACAAAATAATCTGTTGAAAAGGGAAATGGCCTGAGCATGGCGTGGAAGGGGGGCGAAGCCGCCACGCGTATGCGGGGCCGAGGGTGACCGAGCCCTGGAAGGCCTGTGTCAAAATCAATGGATTGTTTTGGGAAGCTTGTTTGTAAAAGAAAAAACTGCGTCCAAAAAAAGAAAAAAAATCCCCGCCAAGACTTTCATCCAGGCGGGGCCTTCTTATGCTGCCAGAGTTTTTAATACTAAAACATTTATGCTAAAGCATGAGCCCTGGCAAGCAAGTCGAAACTACAGAGAAGCGTGGCAGGTACGTGCAATAACGTCGTCCTGCTGTTCCTTTGTAAGGTTGATGAAGCGTACTGCATAGCCAGAAACGCGAACCGTGAAGTTTGCATATTCGGGCTTTTCAGGATGAGCCTGGCAGTCCTTGAGCTTTTCTACGCCGAATACGTTTACATTCAAGTGGTGTGCACCCTTTGCAAAGTATCCGTCCATGATGTTAACAAGGTTGTTAATCTGCTCGCTTTCTGAGTGACCAAGAGCGCTTGGGTTGATTGTCTGTGTGTTTGAGATACCGTCGAGTGAGTATTCGTAAGGTACCTTTGCAACAGAGTTCAAGCTCTTTACGAGACCCTTTGTCTCTGCACCGTATGATGGGTTTGCTCCAGGAGAGAATGGCTCGTGTGCCTTGCGTCCGTTTGGCAATGCGCCTGTAGCCTTTCCGTATACAACGTTTGAAGTGATTGTAAGGATAGAGGTTGTTGGCTCTGCGTTGCGGTATGTGTGGTGCTTCTTGATCTTTCCGATGAATGTCTTGAGAAGCCACTTTGCAATTTCGTCTGCGCGGTCATCATCCTGGCCGTAGCGTGGGAAGTCGCCTTCAATCTGGAAGTCGTAAGCCATGTTAGGAGCAAAGATTCTCTTGCCCTTCTTGTCCGTAACGTCGATGTCGCGGCGGAGAACCTTTACCTTTGCGTACTTGATTGCAGAGAGGGAGTCAACAACGTGGCTGAATCCTGCAATACCTGTTGCAAATGTGCGGCGAACGTCTGTATCGATAAGAGCAAGTTCTGCTGCTTCGTAGTAATATTTATCGTGCATGTAGTGGATTGCGTTCAATGTGTTAACATAGAGGTCAGCAAGCCATTCAAGCATTACATCGTACTTCTGTACAACTTCCTTGTAGTCAAGGTATTCAGAAGTGATTGGCTGATAAGCAGGAGCAACCTGAACACCAGGAGTAAGTCCGTCTGCTTCGTCGCGTCCACCGTTGATGGCGTAAAGAAGAGCCTTAGCGAGGTTAGCGCGTGCACCGAAGAACTGCATTTCTTTACCAGTCTGTGTTGCAGAAACGCAGCAGCAGATTGAGTAGTCATCACCCCAAACAGGGCGCATTACATCATCATTTTCATACTGAATTGAAGATGTTTCGATAGAAATGTGAGCGCAGTACTTGCGGAAGCTTTCTGGAAGTCTCTTTGAATAGAGAACGGTCATGTTTGGTTCCGGTGAAGGACCCATGTTTTCGAGAGTATGGAGGAAGCGGAAGCAGTTCTTTGTTACCATTGAACGTCCATCCTGTCCAAGTCCACCAACTTCGAGAGTTGCCCAGATCGGGTCTCCGGAGAAGAGCTGGTTGTAGCTTTCAATACGAGCAAAGCGAACCATGCGTGCCTTCATTACGAAGTGGTCGATGAGTTCCTGTGCCTGTGCTTCTGTAATTGTTCCTGCCTTAAGGTCACGTTCGATGTAAATGTCAAGGAATGTAGAAACACGTCCGATTGACATAGCAGCACCGTTCTGTGTCTTGATTGCAGCAAGGTAACCGAAGTAAAGCCACTGAACAGCTTCCTTAGCATTCTTTGCAGGCTTAGAAATATCAAAGCCGTACATAGCAGCCATTTCTTTCATCTGGTTAAGAGCCTTAACCTGTTCTGCAACTTCTTCGCGGAGACGGATAACATCATCAGTCATTGTTCCGTCACCGATGTTTGCATAGTCTTTCTGTTTTTCTGCAATAAGGAAATCGATACCGTAAAGTGCAACACGGCGGTAGTCACCTACGATGCGTCCGCGTCCGTAGGTATCGGGCAAACCGGTAAGAATGTGGCTTGAGCGTGCCTTGCGAATCTCTGGTGTATAAACCTGGAAAACAGCGTCTGAGTGTGTCTTATGGTACTCTGTAAAGATTTTGTGAAGCTCGGGATTGGGTTTGTAACCGTACATCTCGCAGCTCTGCTCTGCCATGCGGATTCCACCAAAAGGCATGAAAGCTCTCTTAAGGGGTTTGTCAGTCTGCAAACCAACAACCTTCTCAAGTTTCTTTCCGTCTTCGCAGATGTATCCGGGCTTGTGTGCGGTAAGTCCTGTTACGATGTCTGTGTCAAGGTCAAGAACACCTGAGCGCTCTTTTCCGTCCAGACCCATTGATTTTTTGTCGTGCTCTTCCTTCTGGAGGCGCTGAAGTTCTGCAAACAGTTTGTTTGTGGCATCAGTAGGACCTGCCAGGAAGCTTGAATCTCCGTCATAAGGCGTGTAGTTCAGCTGAATGAATTCACGGACGTTTACTTCGTCCTGCCAAAGACGGCCTGTCTTAAAGCCGTTCCACTCTTCTCTTACACTCATCGTTGTAACCTCTTATAAATATTTTTAAACTGATTTACATGACCCGAGGTTTTTGCGCCTCACTCCTACTATAATCAAATCAAAGGAAATTTGCAACTGATTTACACCCTTTTTAAAACAATTTTCATCAAGATATAGCGTACATTTTCTGCATTTGCATAAATACACACTTTATCTTGTGCTTTTGTATTTTTATGCAACTTGAAGTTTCTCACCCTGAGTCAAACTTGACAGCTGAAGAAAAAAAAACTACTATATTTATATTGAATAACTGTTTAGGAGAAAACAAAAAGTGAACAAATTACTATCATTAATCAGCATTTGTCTTGCACTGACATTAATGAGTTGTGCAAACTCTCTAGTCGACACAGAAAGCATTGACACAGATAATACTGCTCAAACAGAAATTGGAAAGAAGATAAAACTTTACTCTCAGCTCGGATATTTGGATTCTCTCCAATCACACAACTTTCGTTCAGCAAATTCAGATTTAGATATAAATGAATTGGATTATTTTATTAACGATACTGATTCATACATTGATGAAATATCTAAGACAGAGAATGCTGATATAAAACTTGCATATATGGAAACAATTATTTTAGGCGGGAAAGTAGAAAACATTTACAAAGCTTTTGAACTAGTATCTCAAGAAACCGCAGACTTATTTTTGTCGAAAATGTCAGAAGCCAACAATATTAATGACAAAACAGAACTGTTGAATCTTGAAGTCAGTCCCAATGATGATTTGCTTACGGATAGTAGAACTGTTTTCTCCAATGACTTTGAATGGGATACAATTGGTTGGTATACAGCAATGTGTGGCACTACAATAGCAGGAATGATAGCATCGTCAGTTCCTCTTCCGTGGATTCAAGTACCTGGGTATATTGCAGCATCAATTGGTGCAGGTTGTATGTTAGGACAATTGATATCATGGGCTACTAATGAAAACATAAGAAATATTGCTACGAATTTTTACAACGAAGTAAAAAAAGCAAAAGCTCTAGGAAAAACATCAAAAACTGATGAGTTAATGAACAGCGATTCAGGAAAACGGTTCATGGCTGTAATAGCAGAAACAACTTTAACTATTTCTATATGTTATGTAACGCCAGCTGGTCAAATGGTTATTTCACTAATAAAATCTGCTTGGAATACTTTTATTTCTGGAGTTATCAATATAATAGCTGACTGTCTTTTTTATTTATTTGGAATGACGGTTTATTTTCTATGAACAAATTACTCACCTGCCTGGTTTTATTATTCCTTATCCCATGTGATAAAGTTTTCTCCACGGATTGGAAACTGCACACGGAATTTGAACTTTTCATTGCCCCATTTGGACTTGGCGAAAAATTATTTGGATGGGGGCATGAACCATTTAAAGTTGAGAATCAGAAAGATTACGACAGATATTTTTTTATTTCAGGTGGTGGAACTTTAGGCTTATTCCAGTCGGGGAATCTTTCAATCGCCATGTCTATTTCTTCAAACACATTTGTAACAACAAACGACCCCCTCACAGTAGCCTTCTCTGTGGGCGGGGGCATGTACTACAACTTCGGTTTACCCTATCAGCTGGACGGTTTGTTTGTCATGCTCTATCCCGTTTACGGACTCCCCGTGCAAACTTACGATTACACTCCATATTACAAATGGAAAATAGCCTCTGACATAGGATTTCAAAAAAACTTCGTCTATTCAGATTTACTTGCAGGAATAAGCCTTTCCGCATGTTTAAGAACCGCAGCAGCCTTCCGCGGGGGAGAAATTATCGTGCGGCCTGACATTGTTTTCTCGATTGGATTTTATTACACCCACGCTACACGCTTTCAATGAAGAAAAAAAAATGCTAAACTTTTTTCCATGAAAGAGATTGAAATGAAGGCCCATGTAAAAGACAGGAATGAAGTCATAAAAAAACTGAATTCTTTTGCAGACTTTCTGGGCCGTGTAGTTCGCGATGACACATACTGGTTTAACGGAAAAACAAAAGTCAGAATCAGACAGGAAAAAGAAATCACCTCTGAAAATAAAATTGGAAAAGAAATAATTCTTTTAACATACAAGAAAAAAGAAAACAGAATTTCCGCAGAAGGAAATGCAATGGAAGTGAATGAAGAACATGAGTGCGAGCTTTCTTCTGCTGAACCCGTAGAAACTTTTCTTACAGACTCAGGATTTTCTGTTGACTTAAAAAAACACAAGGACGTGCTGGACTGGAAATACAGTTTTACCCTGCCCCATTCTGATGAGACTGTACAGGTCACACTGGAACTCTGCAATGTTCCACCACTCGGAGATTTTCTTGAACTGGAAGTTCTTTCTCAAAAAGATGACAGAGACTTTACCGAGTCAGTGCGGAAAGAACTTGAAAAACTCATAGTCCTTTCCGGCATTGAAAAAAGTCAGATTGAAAACAGGTATTATTCAGAAATGCTGAGAGACTCTCACTGAGTTACAAGAGAAAGAAGTTCTATTGTAACCTCACCGTCTTCTGCAATCTTAATTTTATAGCGGGCAGTAACTCCAGTCTGAACAATGCGTTCTTCATAGTCTGAAAAAGAACTTTCCCAGACAGGAGATTTTTCGCTTACCGTCCAGTCTACCAGACCAAGGTTGTATTTCTCTGCTAAAAATGTTTCCGAATCAAAACCTGCATAACAGACTTCATTTATCTTCAGCAGGAAAGATAGTCTGGGAGCTGCACAAAGGGCAACATAATTTCCGTGAGAAAAGGAATCATGCCCATTTGCAGCAACTTCCACTAAAGACCTGTCATCCATCAGCAA
>JAEEKM010000235.1 GCA_016282455.1 Treponema sp.
ATGATGAAGGCGCTGCCCGAAATGCCGCAAAAATTACAAGGATTGATAATTACATTTCCCGTGCCCTGCCCGAAGATAAGTTCAAATATATAGAAGAACAAAAGCGTCTGGGGCACAAAGTCATTATGATTGGTGACGGCATAAAGGATGCACCTGCTTTAGCCGCAGCCGACACAGGAATTGCAATGGGCGACTGTGCAGATATTACCGGTGAAACAGCAGACATAATTCTTTCCAGCGAAGACGGGCTTGAAGGTATTTACAAAACAAGAGTTCTGGGTACAAGACTTATGCAAAAAATCGATACAAATAATCGCGGTATAGTTGCAGTAAATACAAGTTTTATGCTTCTCGGACTTTTGGGGATAATTTCCCCTTCAATGGCAGCAATTTTACATAATGCTTCAACGGTTGCTTTTTGTGTAAATGCAATGAAACCTGTGCTGGACGATGCGAGGTAGTGAATGCAGTACAACTACTGTCCCGGCCGACTGCGTTTTCGTGACCCGATTCTTCGTGATGCTGACATTAGAAATGCAGCCCTGGAAGTTGTGAAGTTAATATGTCCTCAGGCAGAAATTACCTATAAGGAAAACACTGCAAGTGTTCTTGCACTCTATCCCGAAACTGCTGTAAAACCAGAGTCACTTAAACCTCTTCTTCCTCTCCTGCTGAAACTTGAACCAAAAATTCGCTTTTACACACCAAAGAAAAAAGCAGATGTTCTTGCGGGAATTGCAGAAATAAAAAATAAGATGAGTGTAAACTGACAATTGTGAAAGTGTGTTTTTATTGTTTTTTGCAAAAACTAAAATCCTCCTAAAAAATAACACCATAAATAAGCCACATTTCTGAATTCCTTCCTACTTTCTTTTTCTGAAATCCTGTTTGAAAATTAAGGTATCATAAAATGTAAGATAGGAGGAATTATTTTATGAAGTTGTCTGCAAAAATTTTTGCTTTCGCTGCAGGCCTTGCGTCGCTTGTGGCAGTCTGTTCCTGTTCCAATCCTTTGAATCTTTCTGGGACTGAAACTGCGGAGGTAAGCCGGTCACTGGTATCTGGAAGTAACGGAAGCGTTGATGTTTCCGGCATGAGTAACAGCAGTATTACTTTTACTTACAGTTCATCTCAGATTTCTTATGCAAGACTTTTTGTTTCTGAGGGAAACGGAACTGGCCTTGTTCTGGCAAACAGGGACATGAATTATTCTAACGGTAAGTATACATATACTTTTAGTCATCCCACATTTAGCAATGGTGCTAAAATTTATTTCTGTGTTCTGGCAAATAACGGCGGAGAAAGATGCGTTCCTCAGGGAAATCTTGCTTCTGCAAATTCATGGGCTTCTGTAACTTACGGCTCATCATCATCTTCTTCTTCTGGCGGATCTTCTTCTGCACAGGGAATTACTTCCGGAAAAGTTTATTCAATCGTAAATAAGGGAAGCGGAAAATCTCTTGACAACGACGGCTGGTCTACAAGTCAGGGAACAAATATCATTCAGTGGACTCTTGGAAATAATCAGGCAAACCAGCAGTGGAAGATTGAAAGTGCCGGTGACGGTTTTTACAAAATCACAAACATTCATTCAGGTTTTGTTCTTGATGTTGACAACTGGTCTACTGCAAGCGGAGGAAACGTTCAGCAGTACGGTTACAACAATCAGGCAAACCAGCAGTGGAAAATTGAAAAGCTTGATGACGGTACTTACAGAATTTTAAACCGCAACTCAAATCTTGCCCTTGATGTTTCTGGCGGTTCTGCTGACAACGGTGCAAACATCCAGCAGTGGTCATGGAACGGAACAAATGCACAGAGATGGGTATTAACTGCTTCTGGTTCTTCAAGCGGTTCTGGAAGTACAGGCGGTTCCAGTTCAGGTTCACTCATGGCAGGTGCAACTGACGGAAGAAGCGTAACAGGTTCACAGCTTTCTTATGTTGCCTACGATAATAATTTTGACACAATCGTATGGAGCGATGAGTTTGAAGGAAACAGCCTTAAGTCTGAAAACTGGGTTTATGACACAGGTGCAGGCGGATGGGGAAATCAGGAACTTCAGACCTACACTGCAGGTAACAACGTAAAAGTTGGAAACGGTGTTATGGATATTGAAGCCCGTTCAGATCTTACTTCTACCCGCATTAAGTCTGCAGGTAAGAAACAGTTCCAGTACGGACGCATTGAAGCCCGCATTAAGTGCAGTCAGGGAACAGGTTCATGGCCTGCCTTCTGGATGCTTGGTAACGGTTCATGGCCCTACTGCGGCGAAATCGATATTATGGAACACGCAAACTCTGACGGTTTTGTTTATGAAACCTGTCACTGGAATGGAAACGGTTCAAATACCGGCAGCGCCTACAACCATGCCTGGTATGGACTTACCACAAACAACAACTGGTACAACAATATTTCCAATCTCGACATTACCCAGTGGCACACCTATTCAATCAACTGGACAAGTTCCATGATTAAGTTCTATGTGGATAACATTCAGGTGATGGAAATTGCAATCGGTGCATCTGCAGGAAACGGACTTGATGCCTTTAACAAACCTTTCTACCTGCTCTTTAACTTTGCAATGGGCGGACAGTTCACAGGCATTTATAATGCAGGTGCCTTCAGCGGTATGCCCTGGCACATGTATGTGGACTACGTACGCGTCTATCAGTAATTTTTGCTGACTGAAAAAAATCAAAGGTAATTTTTCATGGGTGATTCTGTAACGGAGTCACCCATTTTTATTCTGCCGAACTTGCAGAACAGTCTAATGCCCAAGTGCTGAAGTCTATAAATGTTTTTTTTTAATACTGCGAGTTTACGGTCATTGAGGTTCTCGAAATGACAGTGAACTGTCGCTCAGGCGATGAACCAGTCTTCCAGGCGCAGGTAGTTATTTTCTTTCATGAAAGTAAAGTCCTGGGTGTTGCGGGTTACAAGAATCATTCCGTTTGAAATTGCGGTGGCGGCAATCTGTGAGTCGTAGGAAGGGAGTGGCTTTCCGATTTTTTCTGCGTCTGACTGAATCTCTCCGCAAATGCCTGCTGCGAATTTGTCATAGGCGATGACTTCGATGTTTTCTTCAAAGTTTTCTATAAACGTTTGAAGGTTTCTTTTTCTTTTTCCTTCTGGCAGACGGTTTATTCCCCGCTGTAATTCCTGCCAGGTTACGGCTGAAATAGCGCAAAGATTTTTACGTGCCTGGTAAAAGTTTAGTACCTGCCATGCCGGTTCTTTTTTTACAAATTCTGAAACAATGTTTGTATCAAGCAGATATGTTTTTTTCATTTTTTTTACTCCACAAAAGTTTAATTATGCCCAGGGGTCTTTTGAGTAATCAGGACATTCTCTGGATGGTGTAATGTCAAATCCTTTATCATCCAGATATTCTTTGTTCTTTTCCCGCCATTCAACAAGCCAGTTGTTATTTTGGGAACTTCTGTTTTCATAATCCCCATAACTGATTATTACGGCAACAGGTTTGTCGTAACGGGTGAGCTCTATGACTTCACCTTCTTCAGCCATTTTTACAAGAGATGAAAATTTGTTCCGGGCTTCATAAATTGATGTTCTGCACATAGAAACCTCCCTATGTGCTTAGTATAGCATTAAAATTACGTATGGTCAACACTTAAAATGTTGGCTAACATTTTTTGACTGTCTGTAAATTTCTCCATTACTTTCGCTGCGCATAGTTTCGCTCTCTTCAGTCGAAATGACGGGGAGTCCGAAAAAACGTAAAAGGCACTTAAAATTCTACACTTTACCAAATCGGGATTTATCGGTACAATGAGAAGACTATATTTAAAGGATTGGAACATGGCTGAGAATACCCCGGAAATGAAAATTTCTTCAATTAAATCTGTGGTGCGTCCCATTCGCATTGGTATTGATGTGGGTTCTACTACCGTTAAGGTTGTAGCACTGGGAGAGCATGATGAACTTTTGTATGGTGCATACGAGAGGCATCGTGCGGACATTCGCAATACGATTATTACTGTTGTTAATAATGCTTTTGATAAACTTGAGAAGGAACTGCCGCTTGGTGCTTCGCAGACTGTGAGCGTGAAGGTTACCGGTTCCGGTGGTCTTTCTGTTTCTCAGTGGCTTAATATTCCTTTTATTCAGGAAGTTGTTGCGGCTACTACTGCCGTGCGTAAGATTATTCCTCAGACTGATGTGGTGATTGAGCTCGGTGGTGAGGATGCAAAAATTACCTATTTTAAGGGTGGCGTTGAGCAGCGCATGAATGGTACCTGTGCAGGCGGTACGGGTGCTTTTATTGACCAGATGGCGGCTCTTCTTGAGACTGATGCTTCCGGCCTTAATGAACTTGCCCGTGGTGCTTCTACAATCTACCCGATTGCGGCCCGCTGCGGTGTGTTCGCCAAGACAGACGTTCAGCCCCTTATTAACGAGGGTGCCCGTCGTGAAGATATTGCGGCTTCTATTTTCCAGGCAGTGGTTTCTCAGACTATTTCCGGTCTTGCCTGCGGTAAGCCTATTCGCGGTCATGTTGCCTTCCTTGGAGGACCCCTTCACTTTCTTGACCAGCTTCGCGAGCGTTTTGTCGTTACCCTTAAGCTTACTCCCGAGGAAACTATTGTTCCTGAAAACAGTCAGCTTTTTGTTGCAAGCGGTGCGGCTTATTCTGCCGAGAGGGAGATTAAGTGTGTTCCGGGGGTTGCTCCTGCTGATGAAAAAGAGACTCCTCTTTCTTTCCCGACTATTGCTGAATTCCGTGAGAATCTTAAAAATCTTGTGGGTGCAGAGATGGAGGAAGTTCAGCGTCTTGAACCTCTGTTTGAGAATGAGGAAGAACTTGCTGAGTTTAAGACCCGCCATGCAAATGAAAAGGCTTTGAGCGGAGATCTTGCTTCTGCTTCCGGTCCAGTTTTCCTTGGTCTTGATGCAGGTTCTACTACTACTAAGGCTGTGCTTACTGACACCGAAGGCCGCATCCTCTGGAGATTCTATGATGTGAATGCAGGTAACCCTGTAGATCTTGCCGTTCGGGTTCTGAAAGATTTGTATAAGATTCTTCCAAAGGACTGCTATATTGCCCGCGCTGTTTCTACCGGTTACGGTGAGGCTCTTTTCCAGGCCGCTCTTGGTGTAGATGCAGGTGAAGTTGAGACTATTACCCACTACCGTGCCGCAGATTTCTTTGTTCCCGGTGTGGAGTTCCTGCTTGACATTGGTGGACAGGACATGAAGTGCCTCCGCATGAAAGACGGAGCCATTACTTCCATTCAGCTTAACGAAGCCTGTTCTTCCGGTTGTGGTTCCTTCCTTGACAACTTTGCCCGTACCATGGGTATGAGTGTACAGGAGTTCAGCCAGATTGCCCTTCTTGCAAAGAAACCCGTTGACCTTGGTACCCGCTGTACGGTTTTTATGAACAGCCGTGTTAAGCAGGCCCAGAAAGAGGGTGCTACTGTTGCAGACATTAGTGCAGGTCTTTCTTATTCAGTCATTAAGAATGCTCTGTTTAAGGTGATTAAACTCCGCAAGGCAAGTGATATTGGCCGCAAGGTGGTTGTTCAGGGCGGTACTTTTAACAATGATGCCGTTCTCCGTGCCTTTGAAAAAATTGCAGGCGTGAATGTTTTCCGCCCGGATGTGGCAGGTCTCATGGGTGCTTACGGTTCAGCCCTTATTGCCCAGGACCAGTGGGAAGATTTACGCAGACCCAAGCCCGATGATCCTGACCAGACTCCTAAGTTTGTTAAGAGTAATATTGCTAGTCTTGACCAGCTTGAGTCCTTTAAGGTGGATCTTGAACTCAAACGCTGCGGCAAGTGTTCCAACAACTGTCTCCTTACCATTAACACTTTTACTACCGAAGGTGCAGACAGCGGATCCCGCACAGTACGCAAGTTTATTACCGGTAACAGGTGTGAGCGTGGTGCAGAACTTGGTGCAGAAGCACAGGTTGTGGACGCAAGCAATAAAGAGGCAAGCCAGTTAGATGACAGTGAAGATCCAAAGAATCTTCCCAACCTCTTTGAGTGGAAGTACAAGAGACTTTTCAGTTACGTTCCCTTAAAGCCAGAAGATGCGCCCTGTGGTGATGTGGGTATTCCCCGTGTGCGTAACATGTATGAGAACTACCGCCTCTTGTTCACTTTCTGGACAAAACTGGGATTCCGCGTACGTCTTTCTCCCCGTTCCAGCCGCGGCATTTATGAGCGTGGTCTTGAAACCATTCCTTCCGAGAGTGTATGTTACCCCGGAAAAATTGCTCACGGTCATGTAGAGAGTCTTCTTTTACAGGGCATTAAGTTTATTTTCTACCCCTGTGCTCCCTATGAAAGACAGGAAGACCCCGGTGCAGGTAACCATTACAACTGTCCTATCGTGACAAGTTATCCGGAAGTTCTCCGTAACAATGTGGAACAGCTTCGTCAGGATTCATCCATTCTTTTCATGAACCCCTTCCTTCCAATCTACGACAAGGATCGTCTGGCAGAACGTCTTTATGAAGAACTCCACAAGAACTTTGCAAAGATTACTTTTGCCATGGTAAAGGAAGCAGTTGAGGCTGCCTGGACCGAACAGGATAAGTTTAAGAAGGAAGTTCAGGAGAAGGGTGAAGAGGCTATTGAAGAAGTGATTCGCCGTGGAGCAAACGGTATCGTTCTTTCCGGCCGTCCCTACCATCTTGACCCGGAGATTAACCATGGTATTCCAGAGATGATTCATGGTCTGGGACTTGCAGTCTTTACTGAAGATTCTGTTGCCCACTTAGGTTCTATTGAACGCCCCTTACGCATTATTGACCAGTGGACTTACCACAACAGACTTTACCGTGCAGCCGCTTTTGTGAGTGAAATGCCCAACCTGGAACTTGTTCAGCTTACAAGTTTTGGCTGCGGACTTGATGCCGTTACTGCCGACCAGGTGGATGAAATCATGCGTGCAAAGTCCAGAATGTACACCCTTATTAAGATTGACGAGGGAAGTAACCTTGGTGCAGTTCGTATCCGCATCCGCTCTCTGATTGCAGCAGTTAAGGCTCGTGAAAGAAACCACAAGAAACTTGAGGTTAAGAGTGCCGCTTACCACCGCCAGATTTTTACTGAGGAGATGAAGTACAAGCACACAATCCTTGCACCTCAGATGAGCCCCATTCACTTCCGTATTCTTTCTCAGGCCTTCCGTTATTCAGGCTACAACTTTGTGGTTCTTGATGCAGTGGATCCTGCGGCAGTGGAAACCGGTCTTAAATATGTAAACAATGATGCCTGTTATCCTTCCATTCTTGTTGCGGGGCAGATGATTGCAGCCCTTCAGAGCGGAAAGTATGACCTTAACAACACCAGCCTTATGATTACCCCGACAGGTGGCGGCTGCCGTGCTACAAACTACATTGGATTTATCCGCCGTGCCTTAAATGATGCCGGTATGGGACAGATTCCGGTGGTAAGCCTTAGTGCAGGTGGTCTTGAGTCTAACCCTGGCTTTAAGATTACCTTCCCTCTGCTTCACCGTGCAATGATGGCACTTATGACAGGCGACATCCTCATGCGTGTGCTTTACAGAACCCGTCCTTACGAAGCTGTGCCAGGTTCTGCCAATGCCCTTTATGAAAAGTGGAGTGCCCGTGCGGAACAGA
>JAEEKM010000236.1 GCA_016282455.1 Treponema sp.
CATGATAGGCAGTTTTTTCAGACAGTCCCTTGCTTTTGCAGAAGGAAATTATATCTTCTGTTCGCAGGGAAACATCTTTTATGTTGTCCAGGGAATATTCCAGAAGGTCTTCCTGCTGAACTCCAAAATCATCCGGGAGTTTTAAAACTGCAGCAAGAGAAAGGTCAAACTTTTTGCGCCAGACAATCACCGTTATTAAAACTACGACAATAAGAATGCAGTCAATAAACAGATTGGAAAGCCAGGCCGCGTTCAGTCCGAAGATTGGAACAAAAATCAGCACAAACAGGCCAACTCCGGACACTTCAACAAAAGACAAAATGTTTGGTAAAGTCATTCTGCCCTGGGTGATATAGGACTTGAGGAAAACGTTGTAGATTACGTTTGGCAAAAGGAAGGTAAAGGCAAGGATAAACATTGTAAAGACAATGGCTCTTCCTTCTTCATCTGACGGGAAGAAAACATAGGACATGGGGTATGAAAGGGCACTGAGAACTACAATTGCCGCAAGGCTTGCAATAATGCCAATCTTTAAGGTGATTTTTGCAAGGTCCAGATAACTCTGTCTGTCTTCTTCGCCAAGATAAAGTGCAGAAAGGGTTGCAAAAGAAGCGCCCACACCACCGGGAATTGCACCGACCACGGCACATACTGTGTTCATGATGTTTGCAGCCGCAACTCCGTTACCGCCTGAATAATTGTTAAGGGCATAGTTAAAGAGATAGTTTTTTACAACCATTCCAATAGTAAACATGAGTGAAGGCCAGCCAAGCACAATGGCCTGCCAGATAAGTTTAAAACTGAACTTATAATTAAAAGTCAGGCAGAATACTTTTCTCTTTGAAAGAAAACCCGGAAGCAGCACAAACATGGAAGCAAAGGAACTTATTGTAGAAGCAAGTCCGATTCCAAAAAGACCGAGTTTTGGTGCAAGGAAAAAGTCTCCCACTACGTTTCCCAAAAGCATTACGGCAGTGCTTATGTAGGTTTTCTTGATTTCGTTGTTAAAGGAAGCAAGTGACATGAAAAGGGCTACAAGAGCCTGGGGCAGGACACCAAAAGCATAACCGCTGATGTAGTCGCAGAGGAGTGTGTGTATTTCTCCGCTTGAACCAAGAAGATTTGCAAGGGGAGACCTGAGCATGAAAGAAAGAACTGCAATCAGTGTGTAGATTACCGTAATTGTTAAAAATGAACTGTTAAAGAGGTTTTTAACGCTTTCACCGTCCCCCTGGCCGATTAGTTTTCCACTTAAAACCTGGGCACCCAGTACCAGAACAAAAACTAAACCCATTGCCATAGTAAAGGGAGAAAGGAAACCGACTGCAGCAAGTGCTTTTGTTCCTAAAATCTGACCTACAAAGAGATTGTCTATAAAACCGCATGCACAAGTGGCAATGAGAACGAACATGTTGCTGAACATAAGTTTTACAAAGGAACCTTGTATGAGGCTGCGGCGGGCTTTGTTTGTAATGGAATACTGGGTCTGATTTTGCATGTTTACCTCTATAAAAATTGTAACCTCACTTTTTGCAAAAGTCAAACCGAAAAAAAATCCCCACCGCATGAAAAACATACGATGGGGATGAATGTTAGTTTTGAAAACTAAGCGTTAAGCTCCGCAGGCTGTCGCCTGCTTAACGAGTTTCCGCTTTCGCGAAAACTCGCTGTTTTGGAAACTTAAGCGTTAAGTCTTTTTTCGAGGTCGTCGAGACAATCGCTGAGTTCTTTTGGCAGGTGCTTTCCGAACTTGGGATAGTGGTTCTCGCGGATGTCCTTAACTTCCTTGAGCCAGCCTTCCTTGTCCACAGCAGTGATTTTGGGAAGCTGAGCCTTGTATACGTCGGCAAGACCTTCTGTGTTGATTGCACCTTCTTTTGGCATGTATCCGATTGGGGTGTCAACGTAGTTGTCTTTTCCGTCGCAGCGGTCAAAGATCCATGCAAGAACGCGGCTGTTGTCACCGTATCCCGGCCACATGAATCCGCCTGGAAGATCAGGATTGTTCTCGTCCTTGCGGAACCAGTTAACGTAGAAAATCTTAGGCAGTTTGTCTGCGTCCTTTGCGCTCTTTCCAACATTTACCCAATGCTGGAAGTAGTCGCCCATGTTGTAACCACAGAATGGGAGAATAGCGAAGGGGTCGCGGCGAATCTTACCAACTTCTGCGGCATTGATTGTAGAAGCGGCTGTGATTTCTGAACCAACGATTGAACCAAGGAATACACCGTGGTTCCAGTTGCGGGCCTGGTGTACGAGAGGCACTGTGCTTGGGCGGCGTCCACCAAAGAGGATTGCACTGATGGGCACACCTTTTGGATCTTCCCAGTCGCTTGCAATACAGGGGCACTGTTTTGCAGGAGCGGTAAAGCGTGCGTTGGGGTGAGCCATTTCTTCGCCCTTAGGAGCCTTGTCCTTGGGGAATGCAGGACGTGTGTTGCCTTTCCAGTCAACAAGGTTACCCTTTGCAGGATATCCGATTCCTTCCCACCATACATCTCCGTCCTCTGTAAGGGCACAGTTGGTGTAAATTGTATTCTTTTCTGCAGAAACAAGAGCGTTCTTGTTTGATTCAGCAGATGTTCCTGGAGCAACGCCAAAGAAACCAGCCTCGGGGTTGATTGCATAAAGGCGTCCGTCTTCACCAAACTTCATCCATGCAATGTCGTCACCAACGGTCTCAACCTTCCAGCCGGGAATTGTTGGAATGAGCATGGCCAGGTTTGTCTTTCCACATGCGCTTGGGAAAGCACCTGTTACATACTTGACCTCGCCCTTGGGGTTTGTGAGCTTAAGGATAAGCATGTGCTCTGCAAGCCAGCCTTCGTCGCGGGCAATAACAGAAGCAATGCGGAGTGCGAAACATTTCTTTCCAAGAAGAGCGTTTCCGCCGTATCCAGAACCATAAGACCAGATCAGGCGCTCTTCGGGGAACTGTGTGATGTACTTGTGCTCAACATCAGCGCAGGGCCAGATGCCATTGTCTTTTTCACCATTGTTAAGTGGCTTACCAACAGAGTGGAGACAGGGAACGAACTCACCGTCTGTTCCGAGGTAGTCCCATACCTTCTCTCCGGCACGGGTCATAATGTCCATGTTAAGAACAACGTACTCAGAGTCTGTAAGCTCAATACCATACTTTGCGATGGGTGAACCAAGTGGTCCCATGCAGAATGGAATGATGTACATTGTGCGGCCATGCATACAGCCAGTGTAAAGGCCCTTCATTGTTGCCTTAAGTTCAACAGGGTCAATCCAGTGGTTGGTTGGACCAGCATCTTCTTCTTTAACAGAAGAAATAAATGTGCGTGACTCAACGCGGGCTACATCAGATGGAAGTGAGCGGAACAGGAAACTGTTAGGCTTTTTTGCCAGAGGTGTGGCGAGACCTGCATCCACACATTTTTTCATGAGGCGGTCATACTCAGCTGTGGAACCGTCACAGAGATACACTGAGTCAGGCTCACACATCTTAACACATTCTTCAATCCATGCCAGAATTTTGGCATGTTTAATGCTCTTGTAGTCCATACAACTACTCCTTGGAATGAGGAAATGAACGGCAAGCAGATGATTTAACAACGTACCAGCGCTACTTTACCTTGAACATCAAATCCTTATGAAATCAATATACCGCAAATAAAAGGCTTATTCAACCGTTTCTAAAAGACGGCGCATAAGATATAAACTTTCTCCATTCATGGCTTCAAGATTCTCAGGGTTCATGTCTCCGGGCACATTAGGACAGTAGTCAATAATCTCTGCCCACTGTTTTTCAGCCTGAGAAATATCTTCTATAGAAACAAAGTATTCATAACGCATTATCATTGCCATAACACGGGCAGCAGGCATTGCATCTTTGTTTGCAATAACTTCTTCTGAAATATTTTTTGCAGCCGCATCGTTGGCTAAATCATCATCCTGAATAAGTGACTGGGCAAGCATAACCTTACCAATGTCGTCCATACCTTCAGTACTTGTGGAAATAGGTTCACTGGGGAAAGTTCCACCGTCTGTAAGAAGACCGTTTTTGTAG
>JAEEKM010000237.1 GCA_016282455.1 Treponema sp.
ACACGGAAGCCTGTTTTGCAAAAGAAGAAGGAAGTTCCATTGGCTGTGCGGTTATTTCCCGTCTGCCCCTTTCTGACTTTCGTTCTCATTCCATTTACGTTTATGACAGCAACAATTCCATGCCCAAAGTACGTCCAATCATGGAAGTAAAAGTTCTTAAAAATGAAAAGCCCCTTACACTTTTTGTAAACCACTGGAAGAGCATGAGCGGGGGCGAAGAAGAAACGGAAATATGGAGGTGCCGTCAGGAAAACCTGCTTTGCCAGAGGCTGGAAGAATGCCTGATTTTGGGAGAATGTTGTCTTGCGGTGGGAGACTTTAACAGAGATATTTTGAGTTTTGAAAAAGGAAAAGGGCATGGAAAAATTATTCTCAGAAAAGACAGCGAAGAAAGAGAAAGTAATGAAAAGGGAATTGAAGTTCTTTCACCCTGGTACCGGAGTGACGGAAGCCTTGTAGAACCCGGAAGTTATTTTTTTAATGACCAGTGGTCCCGAATTGACAATATGTTTTTCTGCGGAGAAGGAGGCTTCCTCTATTTTCTTCCCCAGACAGATGGTCCCTGGTGCATGGAAGAAAGTGAACGGCCCATGCCCTACACGCTCTGGTCTGGAAGTGGCTGGAGTGATCATCTTCCCCTTATGTGCGAGGTCTGGTTTTAGTAAAAGAATAGAAACTTAATTTTTTTTCTCTAACACGTAGAGGTATTCTTTTGTTTTTATTGCACGGGCACTAAGGTTACGGCTAGCACGGAAAGTGTTGTAGTCAGTCTGCAAAAGGGTAACTTTACCTAAGGGGGTAAGAAGGTCCATCATTTCCTCTTCGCTTATAAAACCCTCGTTGTTAAAGGAAATAAGCAGATACTTTGCATCTAAGTGGCTTGCAAGGTGGAGGAAAGAATCTTTTGTTCTGTGTTTCTGGTTGTAGGAAGAACGGTTCCATTCTCTGGGAATACCGCTTACTTTGCTCATGTTTTTTTCATCAGGACGCATGTAGGTGGCAATAAGATTGAGCATAAAATAATTTGAACCGTAAGGGTGCTGGTTGTAGGGCGGGTCAATGTAGGCAATGTCCACACGGGGGTTCTGGGCACTTACTGCAAGGTCATTTGCATTCTGCTGAAAAACGCTTACCCTGCTCCTGTACCTGCTGAATACTGGAAAAGGAAGTGAAATTTTTCCCTGAATGCGGGAAAGGGCATTTTCTCCGTTACCGCCGAATTTTCCCCTGCCGGTACTTGAATCTTTGTAAAAGCCCTTAAAGACACCGCCTGTATTTGCATGAATGGACGCTTCAGAAAGAAGGGGTGCTATAAAAAAGTGCCTGAGTTCATGGGGAACAAGATCATCTATGGTCTGCCTCATGCAGTCAAGGTAACAGGCATTATAGGGAGTGTAAAAACATCTCTCTCCGTCCTGAATATTGTTCATATCTTTGGGAGCATAAAAGTCAGAAATAAAACCCGGAAGGTCAGTAAAAGAAAGTGTGTCCTGCGAAAGATACTTTTTCATTCTGCGGCTGCAGGTTCTTAAAAGCTTTGTGTGCAGTTCTGAAAGAAGAGCAAGATCCAGGTCACGCTGGTTTGCAAGATAGCAGGAACTGATTACGGAAGCATAGAACTCAAGGTCGTTTGCATACTGGTCGGAAGCAAAATGTTTCATGTAACGGGAAACGATTCCGCTACCGGAAAAAACATCAAAGAGTTTTAGTTTTTTTTTCTGAAGATTTTCCCTTACTAAGGAAATGCCCTTATCAATGAGCGGAAGCAGGGCACGCTTGTTGCCTATGTAAGTAACAAGCTGCTCCGTAAGAAAACCTGGTTCTTCTCCCCCAAGTTCTGTGCTCAATGAACTTTCTGTCCGCCTTTTCAAGATTAGTATTTGTAGATGGCGTAAACCGAAGTTTTGTTTGCAAGGGTCATAAGCAGAAGTGACTTTGCTACAGATGCAGCATCTGTAAAATCAAGATTTGTTCCCTTGCCGTCTTTACTGGTATTAAAAGTTAAAGTTACAGTTTTTCCTGTTCCTTTTTCAATAGCAGTTTTAATTCCGTAGCAGAAGCCGTAGTATTTAAGGACAGTTTCTGCTTCCGGGGTTGAAGGAGTACCTTTTACAGTAAGTTTTGTTACTCCCTTGTAGCCTTTCATTGTTGCCTGAAGGGCAAGTTCTGCTGCAAGGGCGTAGGTGTTCTCAGGACAGTTATCATACAGCTTAAAGGTAAGTGCATTCGCACTTGAACTTGTACTTGCTGCAGATGACGAAGAAGTGGAAGTGCTGCCTGAACTTTTCTTTGTTTTAGAGGAGGATGAGCCTGCCACTGCGGTAGAAAGACATCCTGTAAAGAAAAGACCAGAAACTGCCAGCAGTACAAGTGCCAGGAGAACACGCTTTACTGTTTTCATTTTGCCTCTCCCTTCTTCTGTGATTTTTCTTTTTCCTTCTGCATATTGTTTACAACCTTAAGGCGTTCAATGGCTTTTGCATCTGCTTCATCTGCGGCCTTGCGGAGACGGTCAGTTACTGTGCTGATGTTATTTACCATGTAAACGGGCTGCTGGGTTGCATCAAGACAGTCGCGCCAGAGGGAACCTTCGGGGTCAACAATATTGCGCTTGAGGGTTGCCATGCTGATCGGGATGTGCACGTACTTGTCATGAACAAGACCGATTACAATCTTTGTCTTTCCTGCCATAGCGGCATGAACGGCATTGTTACCAAGACGCTCGCAGTAGATGGAGTCGTTTGCAGTTATAACTGCGGCACGAACTTCGTAACTGGGGTCAATGTATTTAAGGTTAATGTGGAATTTCTTTTCTGCAAAGTATTCGGTAATCTTGTCCCTTAAGTAAACACCAATGTCTGCAAGTTTTTTGTTACCGGAAGCATCTGTCTGGTTTGTTGTAGCAAGAAGTTCCTGTCCTGCACCTTCTGCAACAACAATCACTGCATGCTTTCTGCGGATAAGGCGTTCTTCCAGGTGGGCAAGGAAACCGTTTGGTCCGTCAAGATCAAAAGGAACTTCAGGAATGAGACAGAAGTTTGCTTCGTGGCTTGCAATGGCAGCGGCAGTAGCAATAAAGCCTGACTCACGGCCCATGAGGTTTACAAGACCAATTCCGTTAATCTGTGAATGGGCTTCCATGTGGCAACTGTTAATAGCCTTGGTTGCCTGCTGAACGGCAGTTTCAAAACCAAAGGAACGGTCAATAAACTGAAGGTCATTGTCCACAGTTTTAGGAATACCCACAACTGCAATTTTAAGGCCACGGCGTTCAATTTCGTTAGCAATATCAAGTGAACCGCGCTGGGTTCCGTCACCGCCAATGATGAACATTACATTGATGTTCATGCGCTCAATTGAATCAACAATATCAGAAACACGGTTTCCGCCGCCACGGGATGTTCCGAGGAATGAACCTCCGATTTTGTGGATGGTGTCTACATTGTCGGGGTTAAGTTCAACAGTGTCGTAGCCCTGCTCTGTAAAGAAACCCTTGTAACCAAAACGGATGCCGCGGATTCTGCGCACCCCGTAGCGGTTCCAGAGACAGCGCACAACTGCACGAATCACGTCGTTAAGACCAGGACACAAACCGCCGCAGGTACAGATACCGGCAGTTACATGAGCGGGATTAAAATAAATGTATTCACGGGGACCTGCTTTTTCAAGAAGGTTTGACATATCCGGAGCTTCGTCAGGCTGGTCTGCATAAACATTCACCTTGTTGCGGACAAAGGAAGAATTTTTTACATAAAGGGCGCGGAAGTCACCATGCTTTGTAGAAAGTTCGATTGGAGAATGAACCTTGCACTCCCCCAGGGATTCAACCGTAAAATCATATTTTATCTTTTCCATGATGATAGCCTCTCAAAAAAAGGAATTATTATCTGTTAGAATAGAACGAATTTGTAAAAAAATCAATGGCTTTTACTTAACCCCTGCTATATAATTACTTATTTTTTCTGCCGCTTCGAGCATACTTTTCAGACCAGGATTTTTACATTCACTGCTGATGGTTGCCGCAAGCTGGACTCATTTTTTCCCGAATTAATATCCTATTTCGTCCGTTGAAAAAATTGGTAAAAAACCTTCAGTCTGTCCTGCCAGATATGGACCTGTCATGAATACTTTTACCCATCCCGTTAAACCGAGAACTGATTTTATTAAAACCCAATCTTCTTTTTGATTTTTTACTTCTACCTCTTTAACTCCGACAACTTCTATTTCTGAATTCTTTGAGACTAATGCAACGTTTTCTGAATTAACATCCGGCTTACTTTTTATATAAAAATCGCAGTTTGTTTTCTGCATGCAGTTAAGATAATATAACGGCTGTTCAACTTTTTCTATTTTGTTGTTAACGATAATATATTTTTCCATAACATTGCATCTGTATTCCTTATACTGACCATACAAATAAATAAATCCGGAATCTGTAATGACAATGAGGTATATTCGTGGAAGATTTCCCATATATTCCTTATTAAAGAAAAGCTGCGGACCAAGCAGATTTTTTATGCATGCATCATCAATGCCTTTGAAGGTAAATAATGTCTTTTCATCCAAAACAGAAATTCCTTCTGTGTCTGCTATTGTTTTTGTGACAAACTTTTCTGAATAATAAATTCTACATTCGCCTTTGTAAAAGTACTGGTATTTTTGCAATGTTGGAAATTTCGTTTTTATAAAGTCATCGTCAGGAATTTTTATGCTTTGAGCAAATGATGAAAAACTTATTGAGAGGAGAAAAAATAATATTCCGATCATCTTCATTTTACTTTTTAATGTTTCCAATTCTGAATTCCTTAGTTATTAATTTATTTTCCAGTGGAAAGGGCATAACATGTCATCCGAATTTAACAGCATGTCAGACGATTATTCATAATGAGTCCACATTCGTAAAACACGGACTATTTTTTCTTCATCAAAAACTTCATATACAAGTCGATGCTGAATATTTATTCTTCTTGAATACTTGCCAGATAAATCACCCAGCAATTTTTCATAGGGAGGTGGATTTTGGAATGGATCTGTTCTTAACACATCAAGCAATTCCATTACTGATTTTTTTAGATTTGACTGTTCTATTTTTTTACTGTCCTTTACAGCTTGTTTTGAATATTTTATAGTCCACATTACCAGCCGATATCCTCAACACTGTCATCCAAAGGTTCTTTGCTGGCTTCAAGAATTGATTCCCTCATTCCTGGAATTGAGCATAAATATAGAGTTTCTTGTATTGAATTCCAATCATCTTCAGAAATCAAAACAGCATTGTTTCTTTTGCCTGAAATAATGATAGGATCATGGAATGTTTTCGTTTGATCAATCAATGTGTATAAATTGCTTCGTGCCTTTGTTGCCGTTATAACTGCCATAATAAAACCTCCTTACATTATAAGCGTACGTTATATCGTACGTCTTGTCAAGAGATGACCGGATTTGAAAACAAGGTTAGGCGATTACTTCTACAAATTTTACAGATTCTCTTCTAACCAAACAACACTTTGGTCAGAGCCTTCCTCTATAATCTTTGCAAGTTCAAACAATTCTTTTTCTGTAGCTTTTGCATGGTCATACATCAAATCTCTTGTATCCACAAAGACTTCCTGTATTCTGTTATGAGGATAAGACAACAATTCTTTCTTTTCCTTCCATTCGGCAAATGCAAATCCTTCAGAATTTTCAGCTGTACTTCCATCATGCGGAAGAATAAATGCGTTGTATACAATCTTATCCTTATTGCAAAGTTTAATTCTGTCACCATAGTTTTTCGGAACGGAATGCCACTTTCCACAGCCTGGGTAAAATTCCCCTGCTGCAACCGGCAAAAGTTTTTGCAAGGACCCCGCTTTCCGGGGTTCCGGCTCCCGCCTTACCCCCTCCAATCGGGCGTAGGTGTCAGTTACTTTTTGAATAAATTACCATGTGCAGGATGTTTCCTTTTGAGTCGTATTCGTACTCTGTCCATTCCTCATTGCCGTCAGAATCTTTGGAATAGATTTCATTTCCTCTTGAATCGTATTCGTACCAGCATTCAGACTCATCAATAAACTGACAATAGGTTACATTTCCATTTGAATCGTATTTGCACCACTCTTCGTTTTCATCAGAATCTTTGACATGAATTCTATTCCCATTTGAATCGTACTCGCACCAGTACTCAGACCCATCGGACTCTTTGAAATAGATTTCATTTCCGTTTAAATCGTATTTATGCCATTCCTCAGACCCATTAGAATCTCTGGAATGGATTTCCTTACCGTTTGAATCGTATTCGAACCACTTTTCATACTTACCAGAATCTACTTCATGGATCCTGTTACCCTTTGAATCGTATTCGCACCAATACTCAATTCCCTCAGTATTTTTGTAATGGATTTCCTTACCTCTTGAATCATATTCGCGCCAGCTTTCAAACCCATCAGATTTTTTTGAGTGAATTAAATTCCCTTTTGAATCGTATTCGTTCCATTCCTCGTTTCCATCAGACTCTTTGAAATAGGTTTCATTACCCATTGAATTGTACTCGTACCAGTATTCGAGTTTTTCAACCCATATTCCTGAACCGTCGGGCATTTCCCTGTAGATTTTTTCTGCATGCAGGGAAGTAAGGGCTAGTGCAATAAAAACTATTAATGATAAGTATTTTTTCATAGAGAAATCCTTTTGTGTGATTTAAGTTTTTAATACTATAAAACTTAAAAAAATAAAAGAGTGGTGTTTAGTGGCAGTTTCTTTCGTACTCTACTTTGTGGAGTACGCTACCCTTGTAGTCGTATTCATATTCGTTCCAGATCTCGTTTCCATCAGAATCTTTGTAATAGATTAGATTGCCCCTTGAGGCGTATTCGGACCACTTCTCATCGCCCTCATAAGACTTGTAATAGATTTTGTAACCCTCTGAATCGTATTCGTACCACGATTCGCTTCCATAAGAATCTTCTAAATGAATTATCTTTCCCTCTGAATTGTATTCGTATTCGTACCAAGTCTCACTCCCAATTATACTTTTGTAATGGATTTTATTTCCCTTTGAATCGTATTCGTACCAGTCCTCAAGCCCATTATTATCCCTGTAATGGATTAGGTTACCATTTGAATCGTATTCGGACCACTCCTCCAATCCATTATTATCCTTGTAATATATTTCGTTACCCTTTGAATCGTATTCGGACCAATACTCAAATCCATTATTACCCTTGCAATAGATTTCGTTACCCTTTGAATTATATTCGTACCACTCCTCTTTTCCATAAGTATTCTTGTAATGGATTTCATTTCCCTTTGAATCGTATTCGGACCACTCCTCAAATCCCTCTTTTCCATAAGTATTCTTGTAATGGATTTTATTTCCCTTTGAATCGTATTCGATCCAGTACTCCCATCCATCAGTATCCTTGTAATGGATTTCGTTTCCCTTTGAATTGTATTCGTACCACTTCTCTTTTTCATCAGAATCTTTGTAATGTGTTTGCTTTCCATTTTCATTATACTCATACCAGTATTCAGTTTTCTCCACCCACATTCCTGAACCGTCCGGCATTTCCCTGTAGATTTTTTCTGCATGCAGGGAGGTAAGGGCTAATGCAATAAAGATTATTAATGATAAGTATTTTTTCATAGAGAAATCCTTTTGTGTGATTTATGTTTTAAATACTATAAAAATCAAAAAAATAAAAGAGTGGTGTTTACTTCTAAAAGTTTTTAAGCTTCCTCATAGGCCTTTCTTTCAATATTACACTATATTTTCCGTCAAAATGAAGCGGGGCCGGGATGCGGAGGGCTTAGGGTGGGCGGGAGGGCGGTGCACTCACGGCCACTGGAGGCGGAGCCGGAACCCGGAGCAGCCCTTTTGCTGCGAAAAGGGTTTGTTTTGGAAAAGGGAATTATCTGCCTGTGCGGGGGCTGCCCCAAAAAAACTAAAAAAAATATTGCCGATTTGGCGGATTTTTTGTATTTTATATGGCAAAGAAGAATTCATTTTTAGGAGCATATAAATGGCTAAACAGTTGATTTACAATGAAGAAGCACGCAAGAAGATGCTTTCTGGCGTGGAGCAGATTGCTCAGGCAGTTAAAGTTACACTTGGTCCCTGCGGACGTCTGGTTATGCTGGACAAAAAGTACGGCGCACCCACTATCACAAAGGACGGAGTTTCTGTTGCAAAGGAAGTTGAGCTTAAGGACCCCTTTGAAAACATGGGCGCTCAGCTTGTAAAGGAAGTTGCTTCAAAGACAAACGATGTTGCCGGTGACGGTACTACAACCGCTACTGTTCTTGCCTATGCCATTGTCCGCGAAGGCCTTAAGGCTGTTTCTGCCGGAATGACACCTATTGAAATTAAGCGCGGTATTGATAAGGCTGTTGCCCTTGCCACTGCAGAGATTAAAAAGAACTCACGTGCCGTTAAGGGTAATGAGGATATTACTCACGTTGCAACAATTTCTGCAAACAATGACCCTGAAATCGGTAACATTCTTGCCGAAGCCATTGAGAAGGTTGGTAAAGACGGTGTTATTACCGTGGAAGAGTCCAAGAACATGGACACCACAGTTAAGACAGTTGAAGGAATGCAGTTTGACCGCGGTTACATTAACGCTTACTTTGTAACTGACCGTGAGCGCATGGAAGTTGCTTACAATGATGCTTTTGTTCTTATCTACGACAAAAAGATTTCTACAATGAAGGATATTCTTCCCCTTCTTGAGAAAGTTGCACAGACAGGCCGCCCCCTCCTTATCATTTGTGAAGACATGGACGGTGAAGCCCTTACAACACTGGTTGTTAACTCAATCCGCGGTACCCTTAAGTGCTGCGCAGTAAAGGCTCCTGGTTTTGGTGACAGACGTAAGGAAATGCTTCAGGATATTGCTATCCTCACTGGTGGTAAAGTGATTACTGAAGATCTTGGACTTAAGCTTGAGACTACTGAACTTGCAGATCTTGGTCAGGCTAAGAGCGTTAAGATTGACAAGGACAATACAACAATCGTTGACGGTTCAGGCGATAAAAAAGATATTGCTGCCCGTGTTGCAGAAATCAAGAATCAGATTGAAAAGAGCACTTCTGACTACGACAAGGAGAAGCTCAAGGAACGCCTTGCAAAACTCTCTGGTGGAGTTGCAGTAATCAACATCGGTGCCATTACAGAAACCGAGATGAAAGAGAAGAAGTTCCGCGTGGAAGATACTCTTGCCGCTACCCGTGCTGCTCTTGAAGAAGGTATTGTTTCTGGTGGTGGAATTGCACTTATTCAGGCAAGCAAAGTTCTTGATGCTGACACTGCTAATCTTGTTGGAGATGAAAAGGTTGGCTTCCAGATTGTTAAGCGTGCCCTTGAAGAGCCGATCCGCCAGATTGCAGACAATGCCGGTGTTGACGGTGCCGTTATTGCAGACAAGGCTAAGAATGAAAAACCTGGTGTCGGTTACAATGCCGCTAAGGGTGAATGGGTGAACATGATGGACGCAGGTATTATTGACCCTGCCAAAGTTACCCGTTCAGCACTGCAGAATGCCGCTTCTGTTGCAGGAATGCTCCTTACCACAGAGTGTGCAATCACAGACATTCCCGAGCCACCCGCACCAGTAGCCGCTCCAAACCCCGGTATGGGCATGGATTACTAAAGACTGAAAAGTAAACTGCGAGAATCACGAAAGTGATTCTCGTTAAGCAGACATTTACCCCGAGGAAGCCTCTTTCCCCGGGGTATTTTTTTTTCTTGACTAATCCATACTTATCATGTAACGTTTAAAGAGACGTGTTTTTTTACTGATGGAGTATGCGTATGAAAAATAAATACACTTTTGCATTCCTTTTTCTTTTACTTTCATTCAGCCTTACATCCTTTGCCTATGCGGAAACAGTTTTTGAATGCAATAAAATCGAAAAATTTTCAAATGAAGACTTTGACCAGGTAATCGCTTCCTACGATTATGAAGATTCTCTCTTTGAAGAATTATGTAACAGCGGTGACGGAGAAATAGACAAGTTTTTCCGCATTAAGGAAACAGATGCAGACAGGGAAGACAAAAAAGTAATGCGCGAAGTGGAAAAACACATTACAGAAAACTTCCAGGCCCTTCCCGGAGACACTTTTGCCTCCCGTGTAATAAGAAATCAGGGAAGGCGTGATGCAGACGGCTGGTATGTGGTCTCTCACTTTTCCAGCAGCAGTGTCTGGTCGCACTATCTTTTCTATTATCATGTAAACTTTTAAGGAACTGCAATGAAGAAAAAAACACTGATTGTATTTCTGTTCTTCCTCTCTGCCCTTCCTCTTTTTTCACAAACTAATGCTCAAAAAAGAACCGCTTTTATAAATGCGGCTAAAGCATATTTGGGAACCCCCTATGTCTGGGGCGGTGCAAGTCATTCAGGCATTGACTGTTCAGGCCTCATTCTCTGTGCCTACAGGGACGCAGGTCTTGGCAGCCTACCCCACAAGGCTTCCCTTATTTACGAACAGTGTACAAAAGTTTCTGCAACAGAAAGAGAAGCAGGAGACCTGGTGTTTTTTTACGACGGCGGTATTTCCCACGTTTCAATTTATCTTGGAAACAATCAGCTGCTTCATGCAGTTTCTGAAGGCTCCAAAAGGGGCGTTGTAATTTCAAAACTCACGGACAACTACTGGAAAAACCACTACTATTCCTCGGGAAGAATTATTGGTGTTGCAGGGAACGGTTTTGCAAGCAAAAACTTCGGAACAACTTCCTCGGGAACAAAAACTTCTTCCACCTCATCTACACTTTCTTCGTCTAAAAAGAAGAATGTACCCAAAGGCGTAGAAACAAACTTTGCGGCTTTTGTAGACTACAATGTAATTTCTCCCACTGGCGGCTTAACCTTTAAGTTAAACGGCGGAAGTGCCCAGCTGGAGTACATTTACAAAATAGGCTGGTTTGGAATAGGTGCATTCGGCAGATTCACCTACCTTTATGACGGAATGGAAAACATAAGTTTCCGTGTTCCCCTCTGTCTTGAACTTACCTTCATGGATCTTTTTGGACTTTACTCAGGCGTTGTATTTACAAATCAGTTCAGCGCTCCGGAATATTTAATTCACCGCTACGATGGAACAAGCATTCCTGCAAGCGTTCCCTTCTACCCCGGCATATTCGGCATTTTTGTACAGACCCCGGTTATTAAGCTTGGTTCTTTCTCCTTCCGATTTGTTCAGGACATTTCCTTTACGGTAGTTCAGGCTGGCGGTCTTGGCGGAGAGTTAACTTTTGCAGAAATGATGGCTTCAGGCTTTAATCTTTCTACCGGAATTAAAATCCGTCTTTAAGCCCTTTTTTAAACTCACAAAAATTTTAAATATTTTTCTTGACAAATAATATTATTCTCCGTATATTATACATAGATAAATAATATTGTTTCGCGTAACTATATTACAGAGAAAAGGAGGTGGCCAATGATGTTTAACACAGGTGCCGCGCTGCTTGATGCAGTTGTGCTTGCCGTTGTGGCAAAAGAAAGCAAGGGCACCTATGGATACAAAATAACCCAGGAAGTAAGGGAAGTTCTTGAGGTTTCAGAAAGCGCCCTCTATCCGGTACTGAGGCGGCTGCAGACCAGCGGACTTTTAGAAACTTACGACATGGAATTTAACGGAAGAAACCGGC